>JAGVZL010000010.1 GCA_018302505.1 Candidatus Woesearchaeota archaeon
GTAAAAATCATCTTTATATTTTCCAGATTGATAAAACTATTGGAACTACCGACTTCGAGATAGAAATTTATGCACGATCTAAAGAGCATTTTAAAGAGACTATGCAAGAATTACAGGACAAATTTAATACGTCATTAAAAAATTATACTTATTTTACACTTGGAAAAACTTACAAAGAAACATTTTTTCCTGCATAGACTAAAAAAAGCAATCTGTTATGGATATTAATATTAAATTACCAACCTTTAAGGTTACAATGCACTTAAAAAGCAAGGTTTTAAAAACAGGAAATAACCAATATATTCAGGAGGTCCATTAAATGAAAGGCAAAGTAAAGTTTTTTGATGAAACGAAAGGTTACGGTTTTATTGAGAGAGATGACGGAAAACCAGACTGTTTTGTGCATCAATCAGGTTTAAAAAACAATGAAAGAATAGCCGAAGGGGATTCAGTCGAGTTCGATGTTGAACAAGGCGATAGAGGCCCAAAAGCTGTTAACGTTTCAAAAATTTAAGTACTAATTTATTCTAAGTAATTTTTTAGTAAACTTTTTTATTTTTATATTTTTAATCCAAATATTTTTATAATAGTATTCTCTTCAATTTATAGGTGAAAAGATAAAACTAAAAATAATTTTATTTCTCTTTGTAATAGTTTTGTCTGGTTGTGCCTCTGAAAAAGTTAAACAGGGCGACATAGTCTTAGTTGATTATACTGGAACTTTTGAAAATGGAGAAGTTTTCGATTCATCATTAGGAAAACAGCCTTTAGCTGTAACAATGGGTAAAGGCCAGGTAATTTCAGGCTTTGAAAAAGCATTATTCGAAATGGCTGAAGGTGAAGAAAAAACAATTACTTTACCTCCTGAAAAAGCTTACGGTGATTATAATAAAAATTTAATTCAGGATGTCTCAAAAGAGAACATGGCTGAAAATGTTAATTTAAAAGTCGGAGAAAAATTATATGCCATAGATTCCAATGGTCTCCAAAGAGAAGCAACAATAGTTTCACTTAACAACAATACTATCACCATCGACTTAAATCATCCATTAGCCGGAAAAACTCTGAATTTTAAAATAAAAATAATTGAAATTAATGAGGGATAAGAGAGATCTTGTCCAAGCCAAATAACTCAAAATCTCCCAGTTCTAAATTTAAATATCCCCCCTATTTTAATATTTAATTGACTCAAATTTAAAAGCATTATTGTATTAAAAAAGAAATTTTATAACCTAGACAATAATTTGAAAATAAAAAAAAGAATAAAAGAATTATTCTAGTCTTACAACCATTTCTCTGTAACCATCATCCCCGCAAGGATAAACTACTTCTAGATAATTCCCTATTGGGAAAGTTCTTGTTGATGCATCAACAAATTGTGTAAAATTCCCTGCCTCCAATCTTCCAACTAAATAACTTGGTGTATCTTCAGTATCTGCTGAAGGCACTAAACCATAAGAATCAAAAATTCCACCATAAGAATCAAAAATTCCACCATAAGAATCAAAAATTCCAACTCCTCCAGAAGCACCTCTTCTCAAAAACCTTACTCTTTCCATTTCCTGACCTTCAGGCACATCTAATATAGCAACCTCTCCATTTAATCCAGGAACATCTATATGCCCTCTTGGTCTTTTATAAACTTCCCCTTCACACCCATCCCTCGGAGTTAAAACATATTCTAAGTCAGGCTCCAACATTCCCTTATATAACTCTATAGTTTCACTTTCAGGATAATTCTCAACCCCTGTTTCAGCCCTTAATCTCCTCAACCATCTCTCTCCATCGGGGTTACCATCTACAAGTTCAGGTAGTTTTACTAAAGTTGGCACAGTCAAATCTGCCTCCAGAACACTTCTTGAGCTTCCGTAGGTCCTTTCTATTAGTTTTAATGTTAAATTCGTTCTCATGGGAAGGGTGCATATGTAATAACTTACTTTTAAAGGTTTTGATTTTAATTTTTTAGTGATTACAGATTTTAACAAGAAATTAATCATTTAAGCCGATTTAATTAATTTTATGAAAAATGAATTTTTAGCTAAATTTCATAAAACTCAATCAAAATTTTCTTTTTCTAGTATTTCTTGTATTTGTTTTTTTAATTTTGGTAAATCATCTTTAATTATATCCCAAACAGTATCTAAGTTAACATCAAAATAAGCATGTGAAATCCTATCTCTTGTCCCGGCCATCGCTTTCCATTCTATATTGGGATATTTCTTTCTAAAAGAGTTAGGAATATTTTTAGTTGCTTCTCCAATAATTTCCAATCTTCTAACAGTTGCATCTTTTATGTCTATATCTTTTGATAATTTATCTCTTGATTTTACAGAATTTTCTATTAATTCAATTTGACTAATAATATCTTCCAAAAATAATTTCAAATCTCTTTTCATAATATTCTTATCTCCTCTTTTAAAATTCTATCTTTCAGTTTAGGATGGATATAATCATAAGTAACCAAGTCAACTTTCTTATTTAATTTTTCCTCTAATTCAATACCCATTCCAAAAAATTTAAACCCCATGCCTTTCCGATATTGCACTAAAATATCAACATCAGAATCCTTTTTGTAGTCTCCTCTAGCATAGCTTCCAAAAATTCCCGCTTTTTTTATTTTATATTTTTTTAATATTGGAATTATTTTTCTCTTTAATATTGAAATCTGCTTGTTGTTTTTCATAAGTCTATTTAAAGTTCAGAAGTTTAAATAATTTTGGTTTAAATTAAAACAGGAGCTCCTAATCTAAAACTTGTTAATGGAAAATACCTTCCTCCCATTTTCCTAGATATAAAATATCTATCTATCATCATTCTCATCCCAATATAATTGTGCTTAAGATCTGGAAGTTCGTCCCCATAAGAAATAGTATAATGAGGCTCATAACCATCTAAAGAACCATAAAAGCTCATTGTATTACTAATAGAACCCCCTCTCTCGTTCCTAAGTCTCATAAATTCTCTCATCATATCTTGGCGTAAACCCACTAAGGCTTTTGGACAGTTTAATGTTAAGACAAAACTCCTTCTATCAAACCTATAATCTCTAATGCCTGTTACCTCTACCTCAAAAGGCTCAGTTTCTAGCATACTTAAAACTGGAACAAACCCTCTCATCAAAGCAACTGATATATCAAACTTGAGGATAGTTCCATGTAATCCTGCTCTCGGTAAATCCAATCCTTCTTCCTCCATTAACATCTGGCTTAACTCTTCAGAAGGCCTAAAAAATGCCAAATTTCTCATCCTAATTTTTAATAAAACCCCATTTAAAAACTTTTTTAGATGATTTAATACCCCTTTTCTAGGTCAATAATGTTTAAAAAATCCTATTCTAATAGATTTAAGATGTTATACAAGTATTTCCCTCCTGAAAGAAGAGATAACTCCCATATTTATTCAAGAAACTCTAGTGATATACTAGACCTAACAGGCTGTAGGTCTTCTGAAATATTCCCTGTAAATAAAGGCTATATTTTCTTTTACCTTTATGGTGAAGATTCCTTAAATGCTGGAAAATCATCATCAGATGAAGGAGGTATTATCCCAATGGCAGAATTAAGAATTACTTCTGATTTTTCAGTTTTTGTAACTAGTGCAGCAAGATTTCATTTTGAAAAGGCAAAAGAAACGCTTAGAAGTTCTACAGGACCTTTGCATAGAGTAGATTTTAGGTTGGAGAGACCGAGCCTAAAAAATATAACAGTGTCCACTTTAATTCCAGATGATATAGCCAGAGCTTTCATTGAATATAATTTAGATTCTTAAAACCAAAAGTTATTTTAATCTCTAATTTTTTAATATTCCTATGTCAGTTAAACTTCCAAAAAAAGAGTTTGATTTATTATTAGATAATACTAAACAAAAAGGTTTGCTTCTTCACTCTAAATTTAAAGAGCATACCAGCACTGCTATAATCGCCGCTTTCTCATTTTTAATAGCTTTAGCCTGGCGTGATTTAGTAACTAAATTAGTTGAAAATTATGTTAAGCCAAGCACTTTAATTAATCATCCTTACTTGTCTGAATTAATCTCAGCTTTGATAATTACAGCATTCTCCGTAGCAGCAATAATCTTTGTTTCTAAATGGGCTGGAAAAGAAAATTAAGCAGTTTTTCTATAGCTAACAAACGTATATTCAGGAGTCCAAACAACCGATTCCCTATTTGTCTCTACCCATTCATTCTGATCATACTCTGGAAAATGCCTGTCTCCAACATAAGTTCCCTTTACATGGGTAAGTTCCATTACATTTGTATTAGGATAAGCCAATGCTGACCTAAAAACTTGCTCTCCTCCGATAACATAAGCCACATCATCTAAATCCCTACTATAAAATGCAGCTATATCCACAGCTTCCTCAAAAAAATTTGCAACATCAATACCATCTCCAAACCCATCAATCTTTCCTGAAAGGACAATGCTGTGTCGGTTAGGCAAAGGCTTTCTTGTGCCTGCCTTTATGCATATAGATTGAAAAGTTCTTCTCCCCATTATAACAGGATGCCCATCTGTCAGCTGTCTAAATCTTCTTAAATCATCAGGTAAATGCCATGGTTTGTCTCCATCTCTTCCGATAACTCTATTTTCAGAAAGTGCTGCAATTATTCTTAATTCTACCATCATATCACCCCTAACGTTCCTGCTAAATCCTGAAGTCTGTCATAAAGATCAGGTTTAAATCTATTTAATTCCAAGCCGCTATATAATTCATAAGCTTGCCTCAATCCCCTAACCATTTCTTCTCTAGGTGCGCTTTCCAAAGCACTTTCTAATCCGCTTATAGCTCTATAAACTCTTGCTTCACCTTCAGTAAGTGTGCCTGTTATTCCAGCCCACAATAATGCAATTTTTTCATAATTCATGGAAACACTGCGATGTCGAACTTATATATAAATTTTATTGAGTAACTCTTCCGTAATAATTTTTAGACAAGTTCAAAACTCATTTAGAAGGGCTTGTTGCAGTCCCGCCAAATCTTCATAAATATGTCTCCCTGCATGGCCATACCAAGAAAGAACCTGTCTTTCATAATCTCCCCCTCTAGACCATATATCTGAAATTAAAGGTCTGGCTGTGTGAACTCTAAATCCTCTATCTTCCGCTCCAAGAGCTGTGCTTTTTACACAGTTAGCAGCATAAACCCCCATTAAAATTAAATCTGTTGCATGCCATCCTCTCAACCTATCCTCTAATCTTTTATCAGCAAAACCATCCATTCCTGGTTTAACAAAAAAATCATAACACTCTTCAGGAAATCTTGTAACTTCCTCCCTTAATTCTTTTATTGTTTTTCTATGCTTTTCAACTTCAAGAACAGCTATCGGAACACTATACATTCTTAAAAACTCCAACATTAGTAACTGAGCCCCCCAAATCCTTCTTATCTCTTCTATCCCGATTGAACGAAGATAACATGGCTGCATATCTATCATTAATGCTGCAACACCTTCCAATTTTCTTTCTTGTGAACAATCTTCTGTCATTTGTATTATATCCAAACTCTTTTTTAATTTTCTAAAAAAATTAGTTTTTAAAGCTTTCTTCAGACAAGTTCAGAACTCAGCTGATTTTTTTAATTCTCTGCGAGTTCAATATTTTTTGTAAAACTTTTAAAAATTCCTTAGTTTGTTCTAGTGGTATTGTAATAGAGTGCTCATGCTCCCAATCTTCTTTTGTTTTCTTTTTCTTTTGGATTAGCAAATATTTTCCATATTCATTTTCTAATATATCAAACCATATTATTCTGTTATTATAACTTAACTTTTCAAAATCAAAATGATGAATCCTATGATTGGGATAATAAACTTTAGTTACTCCAAATTGTTTCATATAAATTTCATTTTCCAAGATTAAAACTTGCAAATGTTTTTCAATAGCTTTTCTTGAAAACTTTGTATTCTTAACTAACTCAGTCATTGTTAGTCCTTTAGGATTATTTTTTAAAATTTCTAATACTTTTTCATGGATTATTTTTTCTTTTTTAGCTGGGTACATAATGTATTCTTTATTACCAATATGTTTATATATTAATTGTTCTTTATATTGGTTACCAATTAAGGTTATTATTCATTATTATTAAAAAATCAATTTAAGGAAACAAAAAGAAAAACTGGACAAAATCCAAAATAGAAAAACCTAGTTAAAAACTAGGTAAGCGTTACGAACAAGAAATAAATTATCATTGACATTTATAATACTTTCGCTCAGTAAAGCCAGGGTGGCCGAGCTAGGTTTAAGGTGCCTAATTGAAGGCTAGGTAAGCGTTACGAACGCTTCGCGAGTTCGAAAACGCTTACAACGAAAATCTCGTCCCTGGCGCTGAAAACAATGAACATAGAACTAATGAAGCAAAGTCAATTGAAATGTAAAGAAAGAGCTAATGAAAACCATATTAGAAAGTTAAATGAAAAAGCTTTCGGAGTTAATGAAAGATTGCAATATGTTAGAATTAGTAATAGAAAACTTAATTGTCTAAGATGGCATAATAATGAGACAAGAGAGCATATTATTAAAAAACTAGACATATGCAGATGGTTAAAAGAAATAGAGCATGAATTCATTACAGAAGCTATCTTTGTTAATGGTTCTAGAGCGGATATTATAGATCTAACCGATGGGATTATTTATGAGATTTTAGTTAGTGAAGAGGAAAAAAGATTTAATGAAAAAATAAAAAACTACCCAGATATCTTTGTAATAGTAAAAGCTTAATTTTCTAAGAAAAGTATTTATACTGCCTTTATTTTGTTATTAAATTATGTATGATTGGACAACTTATGGACCTGTAGTTAAAGAATTTAGAGATCACTTAGGACTAGATAGGATCTCAGATGGGCCAGGATATTCTTTGCCTCCAACTGTTCCATTCTATGCTTGTGAACAAAACGAACATGGAGAATGGGTTCCTATGGTAAGAAATGGTGAATTAGTTCCTATTGAAAAATTAGACGATCTTAGGTATGTTTAATTTTTAGATAAGTCATCCTTCACAAAACTCAGTTAGAAAATAATGTTTTAAATAAATTCCATTTCAAAAAACAATTATAGAAAAATTCATATTTACCCTTTACTTTATTATTTTATACTTTAAAGGGTATAAGGCTTTAGCGGTATTTTTTAAACCTTGTTTTCTCATCCCTTTTTATGAAACTAGCCTATTTCCATGAGCACTTTCTTAAAGGGTTCTTCAAAGATAAATATTTTCAAGTTTTAATAGGTATTACAATCATAGGTTTTATCTTAAGAATTTATTATATAAAATCAAAATGAAGAACCCATCTCACAGGTTAGCGTTGAATTTGGTAAATAGCCCATAGTTGGTTGCATAATTATCGGATTCTTTTCTATCAATTTATTTCTCACCAGAATTTGAAATTCAAGTCTTACTTCTATTTCACCTTCATTAATAGATGCTTGGAATGCCCATTTTGGCACCTTTAAAAGATTGCTTTTACTTGTGTTAAGAAATTCAGATGCTTCAAGTATCTGTATTCCTACAATAAAATTCTCTTTATCTAAATCCAAAACAATATTATTAATTTCCATAGATCTCGAATATTCTCTCTCAAAAACTTTAAAGAACAATATATCATTCTTGTAGTCATAATCTACTTCCCCTTTCCCTTGCAAATGTCTGCCATTTTTCATTTTAAATCTTAGGAACTTGTTTTTTATCTATTATATAAAAAGTTACTATATTAATTTTGTTAAATTGTATATCCAATATTATCTTAAGCACATCTTTTTTGTAATTGTAAAATACTGCATAATTTTTGTTTTTTTGAATTCCAATTAAAAATGGATTTTCATTTAATATAATTTCTTTAATGATTTTCTCTTTAAAAATCTTTCTTTGTCTCTTATTTAAACGAAAAAAAGTATGATCTGTTGTTTTAATCTCACATTCTTTTAGTCTATCCGAAAATTCATTAATGTTTACTCTTTTTTGTATTTTATGACCATCAACCATTGATTTTAATAATTAGGGGCCGTTTTTAAATCTTTAGACAAGTTCCTCAAAATTCTTATAAACCTTATCTTTTAATAAATTTCTATGAAACTAGACTTCAAAGACAAATATTTTTTAGCAGTTATAGCTTTAACCTTCTTAGGTTTCATCTTAAGAATTTATTCTTTATCTTCTCAATTTGTTTTAGATGCATAACCTTTTTTAACAAAAGGCTTAACCAAAAATATTTAGCAAACTACTTTCCAAATCTTATTTTCAATTAAAGGCTCAAAACAACTATCTTCAAACTTAGTAACATTCATCCCTGTCATTATATTTCCAACATGTATGTATTAAAGGCCTTTCATAATCTTGTAACATTTCCTTAAAATTTAGATGGGTTCAGTTCCTTCGTAGAATTTATTACCGAAATGTTTATATATGGCTAATAACCATACTATTATGGTTTAATATGGTAAATGAAATTGATAGTATACTAAAAATCTTAATAGAAAACAAAAAAGAAAGATATAGCATAAGAAAGCTTTCTAAACTAAGAAATATAAATTATAAATCCGCATATAATGCGATAATGAAGCTATGGAAAGAGAGAATAATAAATTTAGAAAAATTTGGTAATACAACTTCTTGCTCTTTTAACTTAAAATTTAGTCCGCGAGTTTTTTGCGTAGAATATGAAAGAAAAAATTCTCTATTAAAGAATAAAAATTTTGAAATAATATATTCAATGTTAAATAAAATGCCTATGCAGTTTATAGTGTTATTATTTGGGTCTTACGTGAAAAAAACTTATGATAGACATTCCGATATTGATTTGCTAATAATAGGGAAAAATTTAAACGAGGTTAAGGAAGCGATATCTTTAATACCTTTAAAAATACATTTAACATTAATATCAGAAAAGGAATTTTTGGCTATGGCTAAAAGCAAAGAATTCAGTGTTGTTTCTGAGGCTATGGAAAAGAATATAATTTTATTGGGTATAGAAGACTATTATAGGATGTTGGAAAATGCTAGATGAGAAGAGAATAAAGGAAGTAGAAGTAAATGTTAAAAGTTATCTGGAAGATGGATTATTGAGAAAAACTAAAGGATATAACTCTAAAATTTTAGAAATTTTGATAAATAATTCAAAAGATAGCTTGAAAATAGCAAAGATTGTTTCTAAAAAATCCAGCTTATGGACGATAGTCTGCTCTTATTATTCTATGTACTATATTGCTAATGCTGTTTTATTGCAGTTGGGATATAAAGTCGGGGATAAAATCAGCCATAAAGTAACTTCTGATGCTTTAATTGTTTATATTAGAAATAGACTAAAAAGCAAATTAATAGAAGAATTTGAAGAGGCTAAAGAAGAAGCGTCAGAAATTGCCGGGTTAAAAACAGATTCTTTATTGGAATCTTTTGATTTTGAAAGAGGAAAAAGAAGTAGAATGCAATACAATATGACTGAGGAAATTAAGGATTCTAAAGCTAAGACTTCCTTTGAAAGAGCTAAATCATTTGTTTTTGAAATGGAAAAACTTTTGGAGAGATGAGAGTTAAATGATTTGGTGTCGATAGCTTAAACAAAGCTAAAGAAGAGTTTAGTTTTTAATTTTTAGATAAGTTCATCCTTCACAGAACTCAGCAAGCAACTTTGTATATCTTATTTTCTATTATAGGTTCAAAGCATTCATCTTCAAACTTAGTCATATTCATCCCTGTTCTTATATTTCCAACATGGATATATAAAGGTCTTTCATAATCTTTTAACATTATTTTAGCTCTTTCTGCATCAGAAGCCCAAAACTCATTCCACTTAGCTAAATTCCATTTGTTTTCCTCAAATATTCCCGGAGCTATTGTTTTTCTGTTTGAATAGCCTAAAACCCAAGGACTATATTGTTTATGGGTTGCCAT
>JAGVZL010000011.1 GCA_018302505.1 Candidatus Woesearchaeota archaeon
ACAGGAGACAAGACCTCAACCACTTATTATATACCTAATTTTGTTAAAACAGGTACGAAATTTGTTAAAAGAGAGTTTCTAAGAAGCTTCTTTGGATGCGAGGGTGATAAATTAAATTGGCGTAGAGAGAATTGTTTTGAAGCAATTAAACTAACACAACATAAGATAAAAGATCTAGAAAGTGATGAAATTGATTATTTAAATGACATTAGAAAAATGCTTATGGAGTTTGAGATAGAATCATATATAAAAGTGTTTAAAGAAAAAGAAAAAAGAAAAAAAGATAATAAAGAAGTATTGGTATTTCGCCTGCATCTTAAATCTTCCAATAAAAATTTATTTAATTTTTTAAGCAGAGTTGGTTATTATTATGAACAATACAAAATAGAACCTGCAAAAATTGCTAGTGAATACTTAAGACACAAACAATTTGCCATAAATTTACAAAAGCAAAAAGCATTGCAAGTCATTAATTATATTAGTCAGGGAAAGAACAATCTTGAGGTCATTAAAGAAATGAATTGCACATACGATTTTATCAGGGATAGAAAGAGTGGAAAAGAAATAAAATTAGCATATAGTCAATTTCCTTGGTTTGCAAATTGGAAAGAGAAATATTCTTATAAAAATGGATTTGTATGGAACGAAATTCATGAAATAAAAGAAGTTGAAGAAAAAGAGGTTATGGATATTACATGTTCTGAAAATCATAATTTTATAACAAACGGATTTATTTCTCATAATTGCAATTATGGATCTAAAATTATAGACCCTATACAGAGTCGTTGTGCCATCTTTAGATTTAAACCCTTAGAAAAAGAACCAATATCTAATTTAATTAACAAAATAGCAAAAGAAGAAAAAATAAAAGTAGACCCTAAAGCGATTGAAGCAATCTATCAAATCTCTGAAGGGGATGTGAGAAGAGTTATCAATATAATGCAAAGCTGTGCATCCGTCAGTAAAACCATTACAGAATCCTTAGTTTATGAATTATCCTCGGCTGCAGAACCCAAAGAGTTAAAGCAGGTTTTGGAACTAGCCTTATCTAAAAATTTCTTAAAAGCAAAAGACCAATTATTGGACATTATGCTCAAACATGGCTTGTCAGGTCTGGATATTATCAAGCAAATACAAAAAGAAGTTTGGAATCTAAAAATAGAAGATGAAAAGAAATTAAAAATCATAGAAAAATGCGGTGAAATAGAATTTAGGATGGTGGAAGGCTCAGACGAATATTTGCAATTGCAAAGTCTATTAGCCAGCTTCTTATAATGCTAACTCATAAATACTCCCCAAAATCTTTGAAAGAAATTTACGGACAAAATTTAGCTTTAGAGAAATTAAAATATAATGTCCAGCATAAGATTCCAACTATTTTGCATGGTTCAACAGGAACTGGAAAAACTTCTTCTGTTTATGCTTTGGCTAATGAATTAAATTTTGAAGTTATGGAGTTAAACGCATCTAATTTTAGAAATAAAGACCAAATAGAATCTATAGTAGGAGCCGCTTCTCAGCAGCAAAGTTTATTCAAAAAAGGAAAAATAATACTTTTAGATGAATTAGATGGAATCTCAGGAACGAAAGATCGTGGGGGCTTGCAGGCTTTAATAAAATTGCTCCCAAAAATAAGAACTTCTCTAGTTTTAGTTTCAAATGATATCTGGGACAATAAATTTTCAACTTTAAGAAAGAAATTTGATTTAATTGAGTTTAATACACCTACTCATGAAATAATTTTTAACTTTTTAAAAGATATCTCAGATAAAGAGAATATAAAATATTTAGAAGATGACCTAAAAAAATTAGCAAGATCCTCAAACGGAGATTTCAGAGCTGCCTTGACAGATTTACAAATATCTTTAGAAAATAATGGTCTAAAAGTAGATTTATTGTCAGAAAGAAATAAAACAACAGAAATATTTAATTCTTTAAAATTAATCTTTAAAACTTTGGACCCAAAAATCGCTTTATCTTCTTTAGATAATTTAAAAGAAAATTTAGACGAAGTAGCTTTATGGTTGGAGGAAAATTTACCTAAAGAATATCATGGACAAGATTTATCAAAAGCTTTGGATTCTTTATCAAAAGCAGATGTATTCAAAGGCAGGATAATAAGGCAGCAATATTATCGCTTTATGGTTTATCAAATCGCTTTTTTAACAGCGGGAGTTGCTTTGTCTAAAAAAGAAAAAAATCCTGGATTTGTAAATTACTCTCGACCTTCAAGAATACTAAAAATGTATATAGCTAAAATGAGAAACTCTAAAAAATTAGCAATCTCAAAAACTTTAGCAGAAAAAACCCACACATCAACAAAAAGAGTAATGCAGAATTTTGGTTACTATAAAAGATTTTTATTAAATAAAGACATAATTTCAGAATTAGAGTTAAATGAAGATGAAATTAAGTTCTTGAGAAGCTAATACCATCATTCACAAGAAATTTCTTCTTCTGCTGTTTCATCCGGTAAAACTTCAAAAGTTTCTGGGTCATAATAAATCCTGCCATAAATTTCAAAAGGTTTTCCAAATACACCTTCTTCTCCTTCTATACCCGCTAAATTAAAATCTTTATCCTCGAAACCAACTAAATCCCAAATATCATAATAAGAAAGATAATATCCTTTCTCATCTTGACCTTTAGAAACTTTATATTGTCCCATGATAAATGATCCACCAATTCCTCCATTTGCATCGATCAAAAAATCCTGGCTAATAACATATTCTTTTCCATCATTAAAAAATGGAAGGAAACCTTCTATACTAAATACCGTTTTCTTTTCAAAATCTTCTATACTATAATAATATTTATCTTCTCTAGAAAGGCTAGGCTTGTAATCAGAGATTGTAAAAGTGTTTGATGTTTGTGGAAGTCCAAGATAAAATCGCCAAGCATCTTCGCGACCGTTATTAGCTAATTCTCTTCTATGCCAAATAATATTTGGAATAAATTCCTTCAATTTATCATATGGATAATAATTAAGTGGTAAAATACCCCTATACAATAATTCACTTATCCCAGATATATAAGCTTCTCTTTGCTCACTGGTTATACCATCACATTTTAATTCTCTTTTTGCACGTGCCTTCATCTCAGAAAAAGATTCAAGAGTATTCGTCTCGGATAAAGATTGAGGAGTAGATATCTGAGTATTATCTGTTAAATCATCTTCCACCACATTTCCTAATGAATCTATCTCACTTATAACATCTTTTAATAAATCCACCATTTCTTCTTTTCTATCTACACTTCTAACTATTTCTTTCATATTATAAAACGAATACGCATCATCCAGAAGTTCATAATCTCCCTCTAACCCCTTAATTACTCTTTCTAATTGCTCTCTATGATTTCTTACGATCATAAATGCACTAGCAAACAATTCATTTGGAGAGTCCCATGGATGCCCTCCGATATAATTATCAAAATCCAAAGAACATAAAACCTTATATTGACAATCTTGCAATATTCTAACGGTAGAATCGGCTGAAAGTAAATTATTTAATGGTCTATATATTCCTTCTGAACGTTCTCTATCGATTGAGTCCCAATCAAATTCATTATTAAAACTTAAATATATTTCATAAAAAATTTCCCATCTTTCTAAAAACAAATTATTTTTGGATAATTTATCAAATATAGAATGTCCAATCTCATGGTCTATGAGAGATAATATCTCTTCTTCGGAAAATGTAAAACATTCCATAGCCATGACAATATTATTATGCTCACCATAAAATGCATTACATTCAAAAATTTCTACACCCCCAGAAACCTCCAATCTTATAACTTTTTCATTTGGCATAATATTATTTAATTCATTTATCCTATAAGCAATTAATTCAATAATTCCCATTGTAGGTAAAATCGCCATCTCATCATCAAGAATGACATCTAATTTACCACATTTATAACCATCATCATTCTTAATGCACTCAACTCCGTTTCCATTCAATCTTCTCATTTCTTTCCTTATCTCTTCTTTAAAATCTTTCCACTTGGGATCTACATTTTCAGGCTGCCATCTATTTAGACTATCTAATGCTACAGATAAAACTTCGTCTCCTTCATATAATTGAGAATAAGTCTGCAAGATATTTCTAGCTACAATGGGAACATTTTCATCTGAAGGAAGCAGACAGGAATCTGGAACTGCTTGAGCTAAACTACTTTGTAAAAATATAATAAATACTAATAAAAACAATAATCCCCTTTTTAACATATAAAAATAACTATCTTTAATTTATATAAAACTAATCTTTTAAATTCTTAAGAAGCTAAATCTTTAAATCTTTCTAAACCTATATATACAAAATGGAATCAGATAAGGCTTTAGTCGTCTTTCAGGGAAAACAAATAAGAAGGAAATGGTTTAATGATGAATGGTGGTTTTCAGTAGTTGACATTATTGAGGTCTTGACAGAAAGTAAAAGACCAAGAAAATACTGGTCGGATCTTAAAAAGAACCTAACGGAAGAAGGATTTGAGCTGTCCGAAAAAATCGGACAACTGAAGTTGGTCTCTTCTGATGGAAAATCCTACCTTACGGACTGTGTAAACACAAAAAACGCATTTCGAATAATACAATCAATTCCATCTCCAAAAGCAGAGCCATTCAAACAATGGTTAGCCCAAGTAGGCTACGATAGAGTTCAAGAGATAGAAAACCCGGAATTAGCCCAAAAAAGAATGAAGGAAATTTACAAAGCAAAAGGCTATTCGGAAGATTGGATTGAAAAGAGAGTAAGAGGAATAGCAGTCAGGGATGAATTAACAGATGAATGGAAAAAAAGAGAGGTTAAAACAGACACAGAATTTTCGATTTTAACTGCTGAAATCTCTAAAGCAACATTTGATATGACTCCAAACGAATATAAAGAATTTAAAGGATTAAAAAATGAAAATCTAAGAGACCACATGAACGACTTAGAATTGATTTTTACAATGCTTGGAGAGGCTTCAACTACAAAAATTGCAAGAAAAAAAGATGCACAGGGATTTATTGAGAATAAAGATGCTGCAATAAAAGGAGGAAGAGTTGCAGGTATTGCCAGAAAAGAATTAGAAAAAGAAACTAAAGAGGGGGTAAGTACATCCCAAAATTATTTAGATTTAAGAAACAGGAAAAAATTAAAGCATTCTGATAATCAATAACATAAAAATTTATAAAGGATTACAAAAGTTAAAAACTAAAATGACATTAATTTCAGAAATACAAGCAAGACAAGGAAATATAGACCTAGATGAATGTAAAATAACCCAAAAAGACAAACCAAGAGAATTTGAAAAATTCGGAAAAAAAGGAAAAGTTTGCAATTGCACAATAGAAAATGAATCCGGAGAAATTAAATTAACCCTTTGGAATGAGGATGTAGACAAATTTGACGTTGGAGATAAAATTAAAATAACAAATGGGTACTGCAATGAATTTCAGGGAGAGAAACAATTAACCGCAGGTAAATTTGGAAAAGTAGAAAAAATAGAAGATTAACCAGGGAAATATTTCTTTCCTACAACTTCTACAAAAGCATCTACCAAATCTTCTCTAGCAATTAAACCTCTGCCATTTTGAATTGTTTTACAAATTTTTAAAGCGTTTAATCTTGTTCTACTCTGGGCCATTAAAGTTGTGAAAAATACAGCCAAATGAATGGGTTCATTGTAAATTGTTGGAACCTCGAATATATTATCTGTAGTTAAGCCTTCTCTTTTCACAGTAGCAGCATGTTCAGCAAGTCTTTTTCTAACCGCATCATTTATATCATAAACATCGTGAGTCCTCATACCATTCCCAATAAATATAGAAGATAATTTTTCACCATCTATTGTTCTAACTTCCCTGCCATCTCTTCTAGTTAATCTATGTTTTACAGCTTCAACATCCCCCTCTTCTAACCCGTCTACGAATTTCCATTCAGGTCTTAAAATTTGTTCAGCTAGAACTAAATCTCTAAATGGCCAAAGCTTTTTGTAAGCCATAGTTTCAGGTTCTAATTTTCTTCTAAGTCCAACTTCTCCAATATTATTCAAAAATGAAGGTTTGACTGCAGGTCTCGGTATTATTCCAGCAACCATACAAATAGCAGCAGCCAAATTAGTTACATCTAATGCTCTTTCATAAGTATCAGGTCCGCTATAAGATAAATAAACATTAGCAACAGGGTCTTCTACAAGCAGAGGATCTATCAAATTTCTATGTATCTCTTCGTTCAGTTTTCTAGAACTAAGATATCTTCCTAATCTTTTGTGGGCCTCAGTATATCTACCAAACTCCGCTTCAGATTCCGCTAATTCTCCTACTAATACCTTAACCCTTTCATCTATGGATCTAGCTATATTTAATTGACCTTCTCTTAATTTTTGAACTAGAGAAGACATGCTTTCAACAATTTTGACATCACGTCCAAAATCTTTTATCATATCTCTTCCTCTTTGTTCGGTAGTCCCAAAATCATAAACTTCTATAGGATCCCTTCTTTGCTTACCTTCCACTCTTAAAACATTAGGATGTCCACTAGTGTCTCTAAGAATATTTGCAGATGTATCTAATAAAGTATATCCCACTCCCGCAGCCAAGCCATCTGGAAATCTCACAGGCTCAGCTAAAACCATTCCTGGCTCTAATTGATACAGGGGTACTTTCACAGTTTCAGGATATTTATCTAGGTCTATCATTTTACTATTAGAAAGTAGTTTAATCGTTTAAAAAATTATCTATTTAAAAAAAGCATTATTTTCTCTTTCTTCTTTTACAGTTGTGCAGGGGCCATGTCCCGGAAAAATAAATAAATCTTCATCTAAATTTAAAATTCTTTTAGCACTTTCTAACAATTTTTCATAAGAATAGCTTCCGCCGCCTAAACTACCTGCAAAAATTAAGTCTCCAACAAACAAAAATTTACCAATCCGATAAGTTAAAGATTCTTTGCTGTGTCCAGGAGTCTTAAAAACTTTAATATCTCTAAAATTTTCTATATCTCCCACTTCAATATCGAACTCTTCTTCAATCTTCTCAATCCCTCCAACATGGTCGTAATGTTCATGAGTTTTCAAGACAGCTTTAACATTTAATTTTTCTTTCTTAACAAATCCAATTATTTTTTCAGCAGCTTGAGCTGTGTCGATAATAGCACAATTCTTATCTTCATCAATTATAATATAAGCATTAACCTCCCCATCCATAAAAGGAGATGAAATCTTAACAACCCTCAATCCATTATAAGTTTTAGAATAATCAAATTTCTTAGGTTTATATTTTCCTTCTTTGATATTTTTTAAGGCTTTAAAATTTAAACTCAATTCTTTAGCAGCTCCTTCGATATCACTAGAATTAATTTTCTTATTCAACCCTCTAGAAGCTTTACCGATAATATCTTCATAATTATCTTCCAGCATTTTAAAAGTTTAAAGCTCTTAATCTCTTGCACCTTTCTTTATAATCTGGATGTGTTGAAAATAAATTAACAAATGCTCTTCCAGCACCTCTGAACGGACTAATAATCATCAAATGGTTTGTTGCATCAGTCCCAAACATCAAAGGATGGCTTTTATTACCTTCATGTAGCTTCTCCAAAGCTTTAGCCAAACTTTCTCCATTCATTACTAATTTAGCACCTGTTGAGTCAGCGATATATTCTCTTGATCTTGAAATCGCTAATTGAATTACTGTAGCAGCTATCGGAGCTAATATACCTAAAGCGATTAAACCGATTATATTATTTCCATGATTCTCTCTATTCCCTCCACCGCCAAACATAGCTCCCCATCTAGCCATAAATGCAACATAAGAAATAACAGCGGCAATAGTAGCAGCTATTGAAGAAATCAACATATCTCTGTTTTTAATATGCGCAACTTCATGTGCTATAACCCCCTTTAATTCATCTTTGCTTAATAATTTTAAAATTCCTTGGGTAACAGCAACAACAGACCTTTTATAACTTGGTCCAGTAGCGAAGGCATTTGGATTCTCGCTTGGAACTATGTAAACTTTAGGTTTTGGAATATTTGCTGCATAAGCTACTTCCTCAACAATATTATGTAATTCAGCATAATCTTCTTTTTTAGCCTCTTTAGCCCTATACATTAATAAAACTAATTTATGGGAAAAGAATAAGCTTCCAATGTTCATTAAAATTGCAAAAATAAAAGCAACAGTCAAACCAGATCTTCCACCAATTAAGCTTCCTATAACTAATAAAATGCCTGTTAAAGCTCCTAACAATAGAACTGTTTTAATTTGATTTCCAATCATACATTATTATAAGAAAAATATGTTTAAAAACCTAACGATAGTTTTATATAACAGTTTAAAATATATAATTAAGAGGTGATTAAAGGGTGGTATCTGCTTGGATGATAAATTTTGCTGGTATAATCTTCGCGGCAATTGCAGTTCTGATAATTATTATAAAGATATTTCCTAGAATCGGAGGATTAGCTGATTCTATTTTTAATGATGATGGGGTCGTCGGAAACTTAATGTCATTGCTTGTAATCTTAGTTTATATCTTATTTGCCTTTACAGTAATAGGTTTAATAAAAAATGTTGATAACAAATATTTAAATTATGTTTCATTATTAGATCCCGGGCTTGAAATATTTAATTCGATGATGCCTTATATCAAATGGGTTATCTTTGCTCTATTGATTGCAGCTGCATTGAAACAGTTTAGGAAATAATTCTTATGGTTTACAATGTAATAGTAGGAAGGGATAAGGAAGACAGAGAGAAATACGGAGAAAGAGGTTTAATTTTATTAGGGAAAACTTATGTTAAAATGGGAAGAAATGTTTCTTTGTCTAATCCATTATTTTTAGATATTGCAAAAAGTCATGTTATCCTTGTAACTGGCAAAAGAGGTTCAGGAAAGAGTCACAGTCTCGGAGTTATAGCAGAATCAATAGCGAATCTACCTGAAGAAACAAAACAAAAAGTTTCAGTTATAATTTTAGATACAATGGGAATCTTTTGGTCTATGAAATTCCCAAACGAAAGGGATGCTAAATTATTGAAACAATGGAACCTAGAACCAAAAGCTTTAGAAGATGTTCAAATTTATACTCCCGAAGGTTATTTTAATGATCATAAACAGCAGGGAATTCCTGTAGATTTTCCTTTTTCAATAAGGCCAAATACATTAACAGCTTCAGATTGGGTAACAACTTTTAATTTAGATGTTCATTCTCAGGCTTCAATTTTAATTACTAGAGTTTTAAAAAAATTAATGGGAAATTATTCTTTGCACGACATAATAATGGAAGTTGAATCTGATCAAAAAGCAACTATAGAAACAAAAAATTTAGTTGAAAGTCTATTTGAAGCGACAATGGCTTGGGGTTTATTTTCAGAAGAAGGGGAATTATTTGAAAACTTGGCCAAACCAGGAAAAATTTCTATAATTGATATTAGCTGCTATTCCTCAGTTTCAGGAAGCTGGAGCATTAAAAGTTTAGTAGCTGGATTAGTTGCTCAAAAATTATTGCAGCAGAGAATGATGGAAAGAAAAAAAGAAGAACTAAAAGAAATTAAACAGGGATTTTCACCATTTAAAAAAATAAAAAATATTTCTAAATTACCTCAGACTTGGTTAATTATAGACGAATGTCACCAAATGCTCCCCAAGGATAAAATTACGCCAGCAACTAACGCTTTAATTTCTTTATTAAGAGAAGGAAGACAGCCTGGAATTTCAATGATATTAGCAACCCAGCAGCCTGGAAAAATTCACGATGATGTTATAACCCAATCAGATATAGTTTTATCCCATCGCTTAACAGCAAAACAAGATATAGATGCATTAAATGAAATGATGCAGAGCTATATGCAACAAGGATTGACTGATGAAATAAATCAACTGCCTAGAGAAACAGGAGCAGGAATTATATTGGATGATACTTCTGAAAGAATCTATCCTTTAAGAGTCAGACCGAAATTATCCTGGCACGCTGGTTCTTCTCCATCTGCAGTTGAAGAGATAAAGAAAGAAATAGAAATTTAACCTCTCCATCCTCTTCTTGGTTTTAATGAATCTGGTAAATGTTCATATTTATCAGTTATATCTTTTTTTAATTTTCTGATAGAACTTTTTAATTCTTCTAATTTAGCATCTTCTTCCCTAGTATCCTCATCTTTTAAATCTCCATGAGAATTAATACCTATTATCCCATCAATAACCGCAATAGCATTTTTCTTATATTCTTTTATATCCTCTTCATTATCCCGGTTCATAGCATCTTCTAATAAAAATATCGCATTCCTTAAAAAAATAATAAATTTAACTTTCCTTTCTGATTCTTGTTTTTTATTACTCATTTTTCCCTATTAAGTCCGCAGCACTCGCTCCAATTATAGCGGGTATTGAAACTGCTGCAACCTGTTTGTATATTTCTGTTATTGTAGCATGCTCTGTTAAGCCGAATATGAACAGTACAAAATAAACTACTGCTAAACTGACAAAGTATATAACTGTTATTCTTGCAGGAATAAATCCAAATAATTTAATATTCTTGACTTTTCTGAATCCTGCAACATAAATAAATATCATTCCTAAAACATAAGCAGTAACTAACAAAATAGTCGCTCTCATAATGCTTAGCCCTTCAGATAAATGTGCTCCCTCTAAAAATGCAAAATGACTTACAACTCCAATAAAAGCTCCAATTAATGATTTACCAAAATCTCTGTAAGTTATTTTCTTTAAAGGATGGCTTCCAACATTTTTTTCTAAATGCTCCTGCAGTTCATCAATATTTTTCTCAAATTCATCATCCTGTTTTATCTGTCTCTTGCCTAATCTTTCTAGGATATCATCGCTTTTATTCTGCTCTTTTTCATATTTTAAAATTTTATCCAGCTTATCATCAATTTTATTTAAATTAGGTTTAGAAACATTCCTCTTATTAGTCTTTTTTTGAGTCGTTTTTTTCTTTGGCATTATTTAATTTTAAACTAAATTTATATTTAAATCTTTACATAGAAACATTTATAAATAGATTTATCACTATCAAATAGTAAAATGAATAGACTAGCAACTTTAGCAGGAATCATTGCAGCTTCAATATTATCTCCTAAGGAAGCTGAAGCAAAAAGCTGGGAAACTCCAAGATTATCCTCCAAGAATAGGGATTAATCTTCCTGTTCAACAATATGGTGAAAATTTTACACCCGGATTTGCATTTGCTGTAGACTACAAAGCATCTCAGCCAAGAGCATCTTTTGATTTAGGTTTTTCTGGTTATCAATCACAAGGAGATAATTTTAATTCTAGAGAGAGAGTATGGGGAAGAACCGTAATAGATTCTTATAATGAAAGTATATGGGAATTAGCAGTGCATGGGGGTCCAACTTTTCATATAAGACCTTCAAATGATTCCTCTTCAATTTTCTTCGGAGGAGGATTAAGGCAAAATTTTGTTTTTAAAAGCGAAACTGGTCAAGATTCAGATTATAGGGGAACTTCAAGAAGCACAGAAAGAGATGCTATAGCATCAGAAACAGGATCTTACGGAATAGTCGGAATAGATTTCCCTTTAAAAGATGGAACCTTAGTTTATCTTAGAATAGAGCCTAGATTTACCTTTAACGATGGCTATAGGGGGTTATCCGCATTTGTAGGGGTTGATATCCCATTAAAATCAAATAGATAAATCTAAACAAATTCTAAATTTTCCAGGACCAAAACTTCCGCATTTAACTTTTTTATTTATCTTAAAATTATCTTAAATCAATGACCAAACATGGTTAGGAGTACAAACCTCAATTTTCTTGCCAATTATCTTAACTTTTTTACCTTCAAGTCTCTTTAAGTGATATCTAATTGTACTACGATGCTTCTTTGTATCTTTTGATATTTCATTTATAGTTTTAGGATTATTTTTTAAAGAAGAAAATATTTCTTTTTTAGTTTTGTCTCCATCAAATGCATCTCTTGTAAAAGAACTTAATGCTTCTTCTAATTTTATTCTTTTTCTTTTAATAATAAATCCTATATATTTATTATATAGGTTAAGATCTTTCCTACTTATAATTCTCAATAAGAACATTCCGGTAGATTTATCTCTGCCATATTGTTTAATACACGAATTAATACCAATTCTACCTAATAAACTTTTCAAAGTTAAGACACTTCTCCCATACATCCTTAAATCGATCCTTTTTTTATTCCACTTCTTATCATATACCATACAACCTTCAGAATCGAAAATACCTTTCAAAAAAGAAACAATAATCTCCTTTCTGTTAGATTTTAAAATTCTATTAGGAACATTCCAGGAATAAGTTCTTGTATCAATCTTATTTGCTAAAAACTCTACTATTTGTACCGAACCAAGTCTTACAACATATTGATCTTTTTTAGTTTCAATCCAGTTATCATATTTAGATTTGTGTTTGTAGCCATTAACTTTTCTTACATTCATTGTAGGATTTAAACCAGACCATTTCTTTAAAACATTAGAAAAGTTTAAAGCAAAGTCTTTATCCGAAACATTAATTCCTATCCTACCTCCTTTCTTATCAATATGTCCATCCCCTATTAATACACCATAAATATAAGCTAACTCTTTAGACAATTTTTTTGATTTCTCAGGAAGCTTTCTTTGTCTATTTTTCATTGAGACATAATAGGGTTTAACATTTGTATTTGCCCAATACCAAATACTAGTAGGATTAACACCTGTTATCTCTGATATCTTATTTTGACTTAATCCTTTCTTTTTCAATTCCAACACTTTGTTATAATCTTCCATAGTATATACTTTCTTAATCATTTTATATCATATAAGATATCTATAAGTATCTCAATTATATAAATATTTCTATAATCTATCATATAGATAACTCTTAAGAAACACAAGTAATATAAATATGTTAAACTTATTTTCTAGTATGAAAAGACTTTTAGTTAGTATTCCAGATGGATCTTGGAGAATCATCGAAAAGAAATTAAAAGGTAGACTTGGAGATAAAGATTCGGAAGTTGTTAGAAATATAGTTCTATCTTATCTATCGGAAAAAGGTTATATCAAAGATGAATCCTAATTAACTAAAATATCTAATCTAATTTTCCATATTCTAGGACCATAAGGTAATACTTTTCTTTTATCTATAATTTTAATCTTTTTATTTGATTTTCTTGCCTCTTCTCTTACTATTTTTACCGCTTCTGAAAATAAATCAGATTCATTAGCCCAATAATAAAAATAAATCATTCCTTTCTTTTTAGTCTTATTTAACGCCAAATCCAAATAGGAATATCCTTTTTTTGGCAAAGGCATAATAATTCTATCAAATTTATTTTTTATTTTTGGTAATATTTCTTTTACATCACCACTATATAATTTTATTTTTTTAGTTTTATTCAATTTTAAATTTTCTTCAGCATATTCATGGGCTTTCGGATTTATCTCAACACAACAAATTCTTTTCACATCAGGTTGTTTTTTTTCAATTGCTATACCAAATGGGCAGATACCACTAAACATAATTAATATATCCTCATCCGAATTTACTTTAGTAGCTATCCTTTGTCTTTCAGTTGCTTCTCTAGGAGAAAAATAAGTATATCTCGGATTTAATTTTAATAAGAAACCATGTTCTCTATGAATTACCTCCGTATTTTTAATTCCTGCCACAAATTTATATTCTCTATTTCGATATTTACCCTTTCTCTCAGAAGTCTTTTTTAAAACAGTCTTAATATTTGGATGTTTTTTTAGTATTTCTCTAGCAAAATTTTTCTCTTCATTAGAATTACTTTCTTCTATTATAGCTACAGACTTATCTTTATTTCCAATAGTATCAAAACTAGTCATGAAGAAATAAAAAGAGAAAGAAGTTTAAAAAGTTTTAGAAATCTCTAACATTTAAACCAGCACTAACAGTTAAATTCTTTAAAGTGCCGTCATAGCCATTGCCGTTAAATTCTCTAAGCCATCTTCCCGGCCCGGTTATTCCAACTCTACCTGTTAAATAAACAGGGCCGCTAATTTGGTAGTCTGAAACAACTGAAGCATTCAGAGGAAATCTAGTTTCGTTTACACCACTTCCTTCTAAATGTTCTCTAGTTACTCCTACTTCTCCGCCAAGCAGCCAGTAATCATCTACTCTTCCTAATAATCTTAAATTAGCACTAGTAACAGAATTTCTAATATTCCCATAGGCACCATAATCAAAATTATCATCAGCAAAAGGAATAGGATTAAAAGATAAGCCAGCATACCAATCCTTATCAAGACTAGTTTCTAAAGAATATTCTGGAAATGAAAGATTTGAGGAAGGAACATAAGTTGTTCTAACACCTGCTCCATTTACATTATCCCTTACTCTGCCTAAAAATCCTCCATCGGCATTTGCGGAACCAGCTAAACCCACAATTACAGCTAAAGGTAATAAAATCTTTCCTAATGATTTCATTAGAATCTTACTCCTATTCCGACTCTTGCTTCGCCATAATCTCTTGTAGCATCATTACCATTGCCATTTTCCATAACTTGTCTTCTCCATTCCCCAACATCCCAGATATCAGCACCAACTTCTCCATAAACTCTGTCAGTTGCAAAATGAGGCACTTGGAATTGGAAATATGGTCCGCCAGTAATAGACTTCTTACCATCTACATAAGTATGTCCTAAACCAACACCTGCTCTGAAGTCATCATTACCATAAGATAATCTTCCTAATAATCTCAAATTATCATTTGATCTGCCAGCTTCAGCACCTAATCCGAAACCATTGTCGAATAATCGATCATAGCTTGCTCCACCATCAAAACTTCCAGTAGATAACTTATAAGCGGATAATAGGTTTCTTCTAGGAGTTGCTTCTTTATCTTTTGCAGATAATGCTTTCCAAGATTCATAAGTACTTATAAAACTGTCATTAAATCCATCTTCTCTGTCTTGGCTAATCTTGCCAGCTTCGCCAAATTTATCTACAAACCCAAAATAGTCTAAGATTCCAACAGGGTCACTGTCCTTGTCAAAATCATTTACATTAGCATCAGGGTCTTGAGAATATCTATCTAAAAATAGATTAAAGTCAGCATAGTCAAGCACATTGTCTCCATTTAAGTCCATAGTTGTTAATTCTCTTATTGGAACTACAGTAGGAGTAGCATCAGCCTCAACTTTTTGTTCTAATTTTCGACCATAAACTGCATCTTGAATAGCATTACTAAAGTAAACTGCATCTCCAGGTCTTAATTGTTCAGGTCTTATAGAAACTTCTCTTCCGTTTCTGAAAATCATAACATCATCAACTAAATCAGTGATTTGAGCAGAAGTTAATCTAGTATTAGCATTTCTTGCTAAAGCCTCAATTCCACCATGAATAGTATTCCCTCTTTGAACTTTGAAAAAGTCTACTCTACCATCTCTTAAACCATCTATTTCATCAAATGAATAATTAGGATTATAAGTCCAGGTGACTTTAGGTGATTGATTAACTATAGCAGGAGCTGTAACAACTGTTTCCGGAACGATTGGCTTTTCCTCAGCCGTTGGTTCGCTTACTAAAGAGAAGGGTTCCATTGGAATTTCTCCAAACACTGAAATAGGTTCTTCTTCTAAATTAGGAAGATCAATTCCTGGTAAGGAGCTTTCTAATTCTGGCAAGTATGAGTTTCTTGGACCAACTACTCCACTTCCTGATTCTTCTCTTTCTTTTCTTAAAATTTCTTCATCTGAATTACCGCCGCAACTAGCACTGCCTAAAGCAGCAATTGCAGCTAACGGCAAAATTAATTTTCTGTATAAACTTCTCATTTTTATTTACCTCATAAATATTATTTTTATCATTCTATAGTAACAAAAACCCTTTATAAATCTTTCGTTTTGTTTTTCCTAATAATTAAACTAATCTTAGAAAACATTTATATAGAAAAACTATCTATTTCTATTAAATAAAGAGGTTATATGAATGAATAAAAAGCTTTTCTCTGTAGTTTTAATTATATCATCATTATTTTTAATCCCTTTAGTTCAAGCGGGTCCGATTTTTGATCTTTTTAGCCGGGTAATACAGACAAACACAATATCTAATTTATATAATAATTATCAAGAATTTATAGAATTCTTTATTTATATGGTTATTTTTATTTCTTTAATTATTGGCGTATTCAAAGATAGGTTCGAAAAAAAACAAACAAAAGCAATAGCAATTGCATTGGGGACTGCATTATCTATATCTTTAGTTAATTTTATGCCCGGACTTATTGGAAAATTAGGTCCGATAGCTTTCTTTATTTTTGTAGCCTTATTTTGGTTCTTAATCTTTGCTTCTCTCAAAAAAGGATTGGAAAGCAGTTTGTTGTCAATGGCATTGGCATACATCTTTGCTTTCTTAACTTTTGTTTTTCTAGATCATGATAAAAAGGTGCAAAATTTTCTGAAAAGAACAGAAGTTGGAGAATTTCTTTTAGGTTCATCAACAGAATTATTTATTCTAGCATTGTTCATAGCATTAATCGCTCTTTTTTGGTGGTTAATTAAAAAGTTTGGTGGATGGACCCCTTCAAGTGGAGGAGCACCATCAGGAGGAGGGACGCCAACAAGGATATCTACTCCCACAACAACAGTTTCAACAGGCGGAGGAAGTGGCGGAGGAAGTCCATCATTCTGGAAAGATAGAAAATGGTGGGGTGGAAAAAAATCCTCGCATCCAAGTAAAGTTTCAAAAAATTTAAAGAACGCTTTAAAAGCTGATGAACTGGAAGTCAACCAAATAGAAGATGCTATTGGTTTATTAAAAGATTTAAAGAAAGCGGAAGACAGACTTTCTGAGGAAGAAAAATCCGCAGTATTATCAAAAATTAATGATTATCTAACAAGAATTATACAAGCTGATCCAACAGAAAGCATAGAAAATTTAGTCAATGAAAGATTGCAGGAAATAGACCAGCTTAGAAAATTCTTAAATCCAACTACCCCAAGAATAAACGACATTCCACTTTCAAAAGTAGTTTCAAGTCTGGATAGTAATAGATATATATCTGAAAGCACAAAAAATGAGTTAAAAACATTAATTGCTGAAATGGATGGCAAGGATAGAAAATTATCCAATTATGCAAGGACATTATCCACTTTTAAAAGAGTTTATGATACAAGAGGTCAGCAATTCCGCAGGTTGGCAGAACAAATAATGGTCAATATTAATACCGGCCAGACACAGGGTTTACCTAAAGATTTAGGAAATCTATTGGCACTTAAAAAACATTTAGCAGAAACAGATGAAAGGATTAGTAGGGTGCTAGAAGATCCAGAATTTGTTTATGCAATTGAAGATGTAAAAAATATTTATGGGCCGCCAGAAGGAATCGAAGACCGCACACAAGAGCATATTAATATTCACAATATTATAAGAAGTGCATTAGGAGAGAGCTACGTAAATAAATTTAATACCTATCTTCATGGATTTATGGAAAGTTTTGAAGGAGAAAAAACTTATCAAAATTTTTTGAGATGGTTGGCTAGTAAAAATATTAAGGAAGTTGAACCTTTCTTTGGTATCCCATTAGAAGATTTTGAAAACATGTTTAATGCTAGAATTAGTGGAAATAGGAGTGAACCACAAGAAGGCCAACGATTCCCACCAGCAGAACATGATACTCAAAGAATTGAAAGAAGAGATCCTAAAGAGTTATTTAGAAAAGCAAAAGAATATGGGAATAAAATAGGTAAGGCTTGGGGCATTGAAAAATTGAGATATAGAGATTTTATTTTTAATTTAACCCAAGAAATGGGTATAAATTCCTATGAAGACTTGTTAAGAATTTATCAAATAGATGATGAATCTTTGAAAAGAATCTTTGAAAGAGCAACAGGTGTTGTTCCAGAAGAATTTGAAGAGTTAGGAGGAAATAGAAGCAGAGTAGGTGAAGCAGAAAGAAGAAAACTAGAAGAATCTCTCATAGAATTATTAGATGCCTTAAAAAGAAATGAACCAAATAGACAATCCACCATTAATTTATTAAGGGCCATAAAGAATTCTGCAGATTCTATATATGGTTTAATAGATGACAGAAACAGAGGGGATTATGAAAGGTTTGTACAATTAATTAAGAAATCAGAAAAAAGTCTAATGTCAGGAACACAGGAATGGGAAGAAGCTGTACTAAGGGACGCGGAGGAGGCAGAATCTCTTGCTAATAAGATTTTTGCGTCATTAAATTTACATTCAAGAGAACAAGAAGAACCAAAAGATGAAAATTTAGAAGACAAACAAATAGGACTAGAAAAAAGACTCGAAAGTTTAAGGCATTACTTAAATGAAATATCAGATAAAATTCCCGCTTCGGAAAGAGGAAATCGTTCTTATCTACTTAAATTAATGAGAGACATAAGTCCGGTATTATCAATAAAAAGCTCAAAGAATCTAAGAGAAGCAGAAAGTATGATTCAAGAAGCAGAATCAATAATTGAAAGATGGATTGAAAAATACAGTAATTAATAAATAATTTATTACTTTCAAGTAACTACAAATCGTAAGATTTATAAAGGGTAATTTTCTATTTCTAAGTATGAAAAGTTATGATTTGGAAAGGAGTATCGGAAGAGATTTAACTATTTTAGCAACAGCAGGATTATATTCTTTAAGTGCCATTGGGTGCGGGAATGGTCCTGAAGAAAGAGGAGATTTATGGTTTGATGAATCTATCGATGGGGTAAGAGTTGCATATTTTAATGATCCTGATAGGATGGAAATATATGGACCAAAAGGAGACTTAGTTGAAATCATAGAAGATGATGGCAACGACGAAGTTGGTGACGATTCAGATGATAGATACACCATTTTCTTAAAAGATGGCAGGTCAAGGACATATGCAGAAAATTATTTTATTGACGAAAGAGGCATTGAATTTAAAGAAGGAGAAGATGCTATCGCAAACAATCTAGTACAATATTCAAGAGGCGTACTTAAAACAGTAACAGGAAAATATAGAGGATTAAAATCAAAAATATCTAGTATATTAACAAGAAAGTGCACCACTAAATAAATTCTCCCAAACCTTTCTGACCTTTATTTTTATCTTTTTTCTTTAATTTATCTAAAATTTATTCTAACAGCCATTTCCAAAGAGGAATAAACTTAATATTTTTATTCTCAACTTTTTCTTCTTTTTCATAATTTTCATTTAGAACAATTAGATTATTACATCTTAATTCTTTACTACATTTCAATAAGGCTTTCAACTCTCTTTCTTTAGTTTTAATATCCTCCAAATTATAACAAACTTGAATTAGTTGCTTTACCTTTAAACCTTCTTTCAAAACAAAATCAACTTCCTCATGCTTAATATTTTTCCAATAATACATTTCAATATTAGCATTTTCCATTATCTCTTTCTTTAATTCAATTGCAACAATATTTTCATACAGATTTCCAATATTAGAGCTGAATTTAAATCCAATAGCATTAGACAAACCAGTATCAATAGAATAAACTTTCCTTGGTGATTTTTCTTGTTCCTTAATTTTAAAAGAAAAAGATTTTATAAAAAAGAGTAGATTATTTTTTTCAAAATAAGAAGAAAATTTTTCTATTGTATCTGTACTCAATTCTAGATATTTTTTCAAAGAGTTAAAAGTAATAAGATTGGAAATATTTGTTAAATAGAATTTAGCCAAAGCTCTTAGTTTTTCTCCTTCTCTAATCTTATATCTTTTTTCTATATCTTCTGTTAAAATATCATCAAAATAAGTTAACAGTAAAATTTTTTTTTCTTCGTTTAAAACAATTTCAGGAAATCCTCCAAATTCTAAATATTCTTTTAATAATTTTTTAATTTCTAATTTTTTTGACACTAAATCTAATTTATTTTTTATTTCTAATCCTTTAAAACAAATAAATTCTTTAAAACTTAATGGAAACACGTTTATATCTAAGTGTCTGCCGGTTAAGACAGTAGCTAATTCTCCAGACATTAATTCAGAAGAAGATCCAGACACAATTATTTTTGCTTTATTTAATTCATGCATGGTCCTTGCCCACTTTTCCCATTTAGGTATTTTATGGATTTCATCTAAAAAAATATAAGGTTTGTCCTTAGGATTTAAATTTTCCACATAAGTTTCATAAATCTTATCTAAGAGATCTAAATTAAATTTGGTAAATCTTCCATCTTCAAAGTTTATTATTAAAATACTGTTTTTTTCTATCTTTCCAGCTATTAATTTTTTTGCTAATTGTCTCATTAAATAAGATTTTCCAGATCTTCTAACGCCTATGAAAGAAAGGATAACATTGGGCTTAAGAAATTTCAAAGCCGATTTAAGATATTCTTCTCTTTCATAACCAGACTTTAATTCTTTTCTCCAGAGATTCCAATCTTCCAAAATTTCCAGTATTTGATTTTTGTCTATCATATTAGATAAAATTTACTATTTTTATAGAGTATATTAGATATATAAACTTATCTATTTAATAAATTCTCCCAAACCTTTCTGACCTTTATTTTTATCTTTTTTCTTTAATTTATCTAAAATATTCTGAACTCTTTCCTCTCCAAACTCATGTCTTTCAACTAAGATCTCTTTTACTTTACCTTCATCAACATCGCTCCATTTTAATTGGTATTCTTTCATTACAGGCATCGACTTAAAAATAGCATAAACTTTCTTCCAGTTGAATTCAGCTTTAACTTCTTTAAATAAAGTATCAAAATTATTAAATTGTTTAACTAAATTCAAAGCTTTCTTAGGACCAATTCCAACAACACCCTTAGGATTATAATCAGTTCCAGTTAAAATTCCCATCACAATTAACTTATCCCTGTCAACTCCTAAATGATTTAAAACATCATGCAGCTCAATTATCTGAGGCTGGATATACACATAACCTTTCCCGGCTTTTCTAGTCTGAGATAAAGTTAAATTAGGTATTAATCTCGGACAGCCATGCAATAAACAATCCATGTCTGAACTAGCTGCAAAATCTACATCTCCCTTCTCACATAAGAAACTAATTTGTGCATCACTTTCTTGTGGGGCCTGTATAACTGGAATTCCCATAGCTTTCAATAGTTCTTTAGTTTCTTTAGTCATATCATTATTCAAATAAGTAACCTGTTTAGAATATTTACCCATAGATTCTTCATCATCCTCTTCTTTGGCAATTTCATATTTTTCATATGCTTTTTCCTTTCTCTCTCTCCTCTTTCTCTGAGTTTCATATTTTAATGAAGGCGGTTTGCCATCAAAACACACACACGGAAGTATTCCTTTCTGCATTAAGTTTGATATCCTATAGAATGTACCTGAAAGATGCGAAGTTACATTTCCATTAGAATCCATCAAAGGGGTCCCATCACGTTGGCGAATAGAGCTAAGGAATTGGTACAACATATTAGATGCATCTATTGCAATCCTTTTTCCTTTTAAATCTTCCCAAGAAATAATCTTTACGGGAAGTATACCTGGTAATTTAACACCCATCCTTAGTCGGTTGGTAATTTTATTTTTACTGATTTGTCAGTATAAACTATAAAAAAACCATTTCCCTCCTTCACAAATAATGTATCATTTTCTTTTATATTTAGGTTTTTTCTAATCTCTTCAGGGATAGTTATCCTTCCACGTTCATCAGCTTTTATAGTAGTTAGTGACATATCTATATTCTAATATGGAAAAGTTTATATACCTTTTTATCCCTTAAAAGGGTATAATGGGTAAGATTAAATTAAATAAAAGGTCGAGTTTAACATTTAAGAAATTAAATAAGTTATATCAAAAAGTAAAACAAGAGACTAACAACTTTAAGGAATTTAAACAAGAATTAATAATAAAAAACCCAGAGTCTGTAAGACTATTTAGAATAATGATTGGAAAGGGGTTGGTAGAATTTTCTAGACTTCTTAATAAGTCAGCTTCCACAATTCAATCTTTAGAAGAAAAAAGATGGAATATAAGAATACAAACAGCTAAAAAATATATTGATATTATAAAAAATTTAAATAAAAAATATATTTTTTCAAGTATTCCCTATGAAACAATTAAATATAACTATGAAAATTTTTATACAAGCAGATTTTTTTCTCGTATTTCAAAGAGAGTTCCCTATGAAAAACGTGTAAGAAAAGGAAAAATTGGAGGGAAAGCGACTTTAAAGAAGTACGGAAGAAATTATTTTGTTAATTTAGCAAAAAAGGGTGCTAGCCTAGGTGGAATTGCAGTTAGCAAAAAATATCCACATGAGCACTATCAAAAAATAGGGAAGATGACAGGAGAAATTCATGGTAGAGAAAAATTAAGTGAATGGGGCAAAAGAGGAGGAATAACAACAGCATCTAAACAAAAATTAACTGAGCAAGAAGAATTAATCAAAAAAAGATTAGATAAAAACAAAATCAAAAATATAACCCATCATAAAGTAGAAGGACATAATAAATATTACGTTGTGGATTTTCTGGTTAAACACAATAATTTAGATATTTATATAGAAGCTACAGCAGTACATGGAAAAAAATCTAGCTCATATCCTTATTCAAAATCTCTTGATTTAATAAAGAGAATCCAATCAATCAGATTAAAAAATAATAAATGCAAATTCCTATGTATAATTAGTTCAAAATTTTCAGTAGAAGGCATGATAAAACTTTCCCAATATGCAGATTGTGTTTTATTAGATAATCATCTTAATAAACTACCATTCATAATTAATAAAATAAATCACAAAACTTATTTAAAGAATATTACAAAAATTGGACTTAATAGTATATTAAAAAGAAAAATAATGTTCAAAAATGGAGGAATAGCTACTAAAGATTTGAATATAAATAAAAGTGAAACTAAAGTAATAAACTTTCTAAATAGAAACAAAATCAAATTTTCAACTCAATCTATTTTAGAAAGTAAATTCGGCACCATTTCTATTGTAGATTTTATCTTAACTTCTACTAGAGATCTAAAATTAATTATAGAAGTAACTAGCATAAATGGAAAAAGTAAAAAAGCACTTCCCAGAACAATTAATAAAATGGAATCAAGATTATCCATGTTAAAAGAGTTTTATATTAAAGAAGCAAATCTTGTAGGCCTAATAGATAATGTTAGTCAAAAAGAAATTAATAAATATAACCCAAAGTTTAAACTAATTAGTATGAACAATTTCATATCAAACATTAAAAATATTTATTCAAATTAAATGATACAAAAAATACTAACTTTAGACGGATCTAGTAAATTTTTAGAGGTTTTAGGAGATTCTCCAAGAAATAGAATTCTAGATTTTTTATTAGGGGAAATTAACTATGATTTCACATTAAAAGAAATTGCAAATAAAAGTAATGTAGGTTATGCAACGATAAAAAGAACTTGGCATTATTTTATTGGAGCAGAATTAGTTAAGAAGACTAGAAAGGTTGGGAAAGCCGTATTTTACACTTATAATACTGAAAGTAGAGAAGGAAAAGCACTAAGAAAATTTTACTTAGAAATTATTTTTAATGAAGTAGAAAAGGAAATTCCGCAAAAAATTACAGCTTAATTACCGATATCTTTATATTAAACATTAAATTTTTCTAAACTCAAGATGGTGATAAGAACTTTCTCATTTGACCACAAAGGCGGCTTTTATCAATATAGAGTTCATACCGTAAAATTAAATAACTTTTGTAAAGGAATATTATTTCCATTAAAGAATTATCTAGAGTCCATCTTTAACTCCTGTCCTAATGATTATTTTCAAAAAGGACCTAGGTCTTCATCTTTAAAATTTAATCTATCCAATATAAACCTGCAAAATGCTCCAAAACATGAATTATGTTTATTAACACATTATGGTTTAGAACAAAATAGTAATAGATATTCATCCGCACATTCTAAAGTTCAGGTATTTATGTTAGAGCATGATAAAACTTCAATCGCCTGCGAAACTCCAATATGGCTGTTGCCCGAGGAGTTAGAATTATATAAAGAGGTTTTCAATTCTAAAGAAGTATTAACAGGACATATTGATATATTAAGAATACAGGATAATAAGATTTGGATTTTAGATTACAAACCCAATGCGTCAAAAGAAAAATACGCATCAACTCAAGTTTATTTTTATGCTTTAATGTTAAGCAAAAGAACAGGAATTCCTTTGGAATATTTTAGATGTGGTTATTTTGATAATTTAAACTGTTATTTATTTAAACCTGAAGATTGTTCTTTGCCTCAATTAAAATCAATACAGGAATTTATTTAGAAAAACTATTCAGATCTACTTGGGTACTGCCTTCTAACAATTCATCTAAAGTAATATTAAAGAAAATTAAAACAGCATTAGCAATAGGTTTTATCTGCTTGTCAATATAATGTTTATAATCTAATTTATGTTTCTGATTTTGAATAGGTTCAGGTCCGTCTTCAGTTATAACATACTCAATAACACTACCTTTGAAATTTTTAAGTTTTTTTGCCGCCTTAACATGTTGAGCATTCATAGCATAATCTTCTAAATTCTTTCTTATTTGTTTTCTATAAACTAAATCTTTGTCATGTCTTCCATCTTTTACTTCTTCAATTAATTTTTTAATATAACTCTTAACTTCTTTTTTATGGAATAATCTATCTAATAATTCCATCTGGAATTTTTTTGCTAATTCAGTCCAGTCCCCCCTAATAGCTTCCATCCCAGTTATTTCAATTTTACCTTTAGAATTCAACCCTGCATATCTTTTTTTTGCACCAGTCTCGCTTCCTCTTACTCTAGGCATTAAAAACCTGACAAAGCATTTTTCATATTCTAATTCTAGATGATTATTTCTATTATACTCTTTCTTAACATAACTCTCAAAGAATTTATTTAATTTAATATTTAATTCATTTCCAATTTTCTCCGCCTCTTCTAAATTTTCAGCTTTGCTTAAAACAAAAACCGAATCAGTATTGTGAAGTAGAATATTACCACAAGCATCCACAAACGTCTTGTTTTTATCCACAGATAAGTCGTATAAATAATCTTCATAATGGATTTCTTCTATATTAGTTTTTATTCTCGAATTATTTTTATTTGAAGTTGTAATTGTATAATTACTCTTTTCTTTCCTATATCTGATACTATAATTAAATCTAAGCTGGGTTAATAATGTAGATAAATCCGAAGTTAAACCTAGTGAATTTGTGCAATAAGAAAAATGCTTTAATTTATATTGTTCAGAATATCTCTTATCCTTTGATTTTCTACTTCCATCTCCTTCAATCATTGTATCTAATAAAATTTTTTTATACTTTTCATCTACATGGAACATAAAATAAGGAACTCTTTTTCCATTACTATTTTGTCCAGCCAGTGATTTAAAGAAAACAGCAGAAAGAATATTCATTAGTTGTAGTTTTTGTGTTTTATCAACATAACTAATATTTTTCTCTGTTTCACCATTAAAATATTTTAATTCTCTAATTTTTTTAGTAGAAACTATGATAGACACATCCACATTATCAAATAATTTATAATAATCTTCCTTTAGAGATTTTAACCAATTTACATTAGAAGAAGAAATTGAAGCACCCAATCTAGATTTTGTTGTTTCCGGAGTTGAAGAAGACCCTTCTGCAATGTATGCTCCAACCAATCTGCATAAAGACTCAAATTCTTTTGATTTAATATCAATAAATCTTTTTACCCTTACAGATTTTTTTCTATTTGTCCATCCGAACCACACCCATTTATCATCACAATGAGCCTTCGCAGTTTTTATCCTTCCTTTATAAGTAACTTTATAACTATAATTTTTTAAATATTCATAAATATCAATTTTAACTATTTTAGGTAAGTCTGGGATCTTAACAATTTTGAATAAGGGTCTTTTTTCAATCTCCAAGGGCCTTACTTCTTTTAATTTATTATCTTCAAAAATAATTAATGAATGATCTTCTGAGCAGATTGTTTCTCCATATTTTTGATTTACTCTAAAAACTTTCTTATTTGTCTTATGTCTTATGATTTCATTAAGTTTAGAAAATTCAGGCTCAAGAGTTTCTTTATTTACTGTTAGAGCAAGAACATTCTCTTTTCTTAAGTCTATTCTTTCTTTTTTACCAATTATAACCTTCTTTGATATAAATTTTTTAAATAACTCTTCCATACTAATTATCAACAATTTTCCATTAACTATCAATGTTGTGAACCGATCTTTGGTTATACTATCTGAATAAATAACTTCATAACCCTCCTCTTCAACTTTTTCAGCTGTTAATTTTATCATCTTCTGACCAAAATGAGTAATTGCATTAGCAACGTCTAAAGAAAAAAATCTGCAATTAGCATTAGCCAAAACACCAAAAAAACTATTTAATAAAATTTTAATTGCATGTCTTTGTAATTCATTTTTCTCTTTTTTAGCCTTGTCTCTTGATTTTAATAATCTTTCAACTAAAACACCCATTACTCCATTTTGATTCTTAAAACAGGCTCCATTAGGTGCTTTAATTAAATTCTTACCATTGCAATTTTCAACATAACTAAGTGGATCAATATTAAATGTTCTCATCAAACTAGGATAAAGGCTTTTGAAATCTAAAACTAATAAATAATCATAAATCCCAGGTTTAGATTCCATAACATAACCGCCCTTAATTCTCTCCTCTTTTGGAGTATAGTGACCGGAATTAGCAACATAACCTCTCTTATTCAATTCCCTTAAATACAAAGAATCTAAAGAAGCAATGGAAGCATTTACCCTGTCTAATGGCATCCCTGTTAAGATGCTTCTTTCAATAGTCATCTCAATTATCTTAGTTTTTTTTAATATCTCTGTAACTAACCTTGCATCATTCAAATTATATTTAGCTAATTTTTTCTTATCTTCTCTAAACAGCCTATCAATTTCTTCACCTTTGCCTTCTATATAAGAAATTAATTTACCTTCTTTTAAAATAGATTGAGCAGCATCTTCCAATTTATAACTATCCAAGTCGACAAAACTCATTCTTAATAACTGAATTCCATCCAAAACAACTCTTCCAGGAAAATCAGCTTTAGAATCCCTAAAAAAATCTTTCTCAATTCTAATTTTACATGTTTCGTTTGTTCTTCCCAAAACAAAAGAGATTCTATGTTCTTTAAATTTATTTTTCAAATATTCTAAATCAAAATCAATTAAATTCCATCCTGTTATAATATCTGGATCCTCTTCTAAAATTATCTTTTTGAATTCTTCCAACATCTCTTCTTCATCCATATCAATTAAAACTTTCTCAAATCCTTCAGAATAAATTGCAATGCTGTATAATTTTTTACCGTTTGAACTCGTTTCAATATCTACTGAAAATATTTTTAGATTATTAGGAAAATACTCTATTGGTTTTATCTCAGCGTCCCTGTAAATTCTGTTAATAAAATCACTTGTTTCATAGTCACCATCTATTTCAACACCCATCATTATTTCTTTATCCATTAAATACCGATAAGCAAATCTAATATCTGCTTCATAGCATTCAATTCCGTCTTCCTCAAAACTTCTTCTTAAACCAGGAACATCTTTCGGAGTTTCTAGAATAACTCTTGATAATTTTTCATCATTGAAACTTTTGAAATCACTATTTTCAATCTTAAAATCCCCATTACCAGCTTTTTTAACATCTTTAGTTTTAATATAAAAATAAGGTTCATAGAAATTCATAACTAAAAAACTCTCTCCATTCTCTAATTTTCCAAACAAAAAAACATAACTTTTCCCATCTATTATCTTATAGCTTGGGTAAAGTATAAAACCTTTCATATATTCTAGTTTAGATAAATACTTTTAAATATCTTATTCTTTAATTTAAGACTATGACTTATGAAAAAGCGGGAAAAATAGCCGCAGAAACCCTGCAATTTGGCAGAAAACTGGTCCAGGAAGGCGTTTTATTATCAGATGTAACTAGGCAGGTAGAGGATAAAATAAAGGCTTTAAATGCAAAACCCGCTTTCCCGCCTCAGATCTCAATAAATAATATAGCAGCTCATTATTATCCGGATGAGGATGATGAATTAAAGTTTGAAAGGGGAGATCTAGTTAAGTTAGATTTAGGAGTTCATATTGATGGTTATATCGCGGATAATGCAGTTACAATTAATTTAGGCGGTGATGAAAATTTAAGTTTAATAAAAGCCAGCAAAGATGCATTAAGGGAAATTTTGCCAATGTTTAAACCAGGCACAACTTTAGGGGAAATAGGCAGAGTAGTTGAAGAAATTATCAATGGTTATGGGTTTAGTCCGATTAAAAATTTATCTGGACATGAAATAAAACCCTATCAATTACATGCCGGTTTAACAGTTCCGAATTTCGATAATGGAGACAAAACAGAATTGCAGGATGGGCAGGTTTTTGCAGTCGAGCCTTTTGCAACAACCGGAAATGGTTATGTCAAAGATGGGAGACCTTCAGGAATTTATAGATTAGTTGATTCAAGAAATGTTCGTTCTGGCAGAGAAGTCTTACAGTTTATTATGGATGAATATCAAACCCTGCCTTTCCACAGAAGATGGGTCTTAAGAAAATTTGGAGAATTTAAGACGAATTTTGCTTTAAGAATTTTAGAACATGAAGAACTCCTTCACTCATACGCTCAATTAATGGAAAGGTCAAATGGTATAGTTTCCCAGGCAGAGCATACAGTAATAGTTAAAGATAAACCTATAATAACAACTAAGATTTAACCAAAATAGTTCGGTGCCTCCTTCTTAATCGCGGCGCCTCTAGAAGTTTTCAAATATTCTTCTTCAATTTTTTTATAAGTTTCTAAATCGTTTTCACTAACACTGGGTTTTACTTTTTTCATAGCTTCTTCAAAATGCCTCATTGTAACTTTATCTGCTTTGATACTCTCTCTCAACGCTAAAATAGCAGCTTCCCTGCATAAGTTTTCAATATCAGCACCTGTAAAATCTTTTAATTCTTTGGCAATGTGATATAAGAATTTATCTTTATCATTCAATTCTCTAAATTTATCTTTATTCTTTTTTAACTCTTTAGGATTTATTGATTCATCTCCCACCATTTTTGAGAGGGTTTTATTATCTTCGTAAATACTGCCATCACTATATTTTTTTTCTAATTCTTTTATTGTTTCCTTGTTAATTTCTAATGGCATATCTTTAGTATGAATCTTTAAAATATTCAATCTGGCTTTTTCATCAGGAACATTAATCATTATAGTCCTGTCAAACCTTCCAGGTCTTAATAAAGCCGGGTCAATCATATCAGGTCTGTTTGTAGCTGCAATAACAACAACATCATTTAACTCTTCAAGTCCATCAATTTCACCTAACATAGTATTAACAATTCTCTCGGTTACTTTATTGCTGTCAGTTCCCCTTCTAGGAGCAATAGAATCTACCTCATCAAAGAAAACAATAGTAGGAGCCGTTTGTCTCGCTTTCTCAAATATTTTTCTTACCCCTTTCTCTGACTCTCCAACATATTTATTCAATAATTCAGGACCTTTAACTAAGATAAAATTACTTTGACTTTCATTAGCAACAGCTTTAGCTAATAATGTCTTCCCGGTACCTGGAGGACCATATAATAAAATTCCTCTAGGGGGTTTAATCCCTAATCTTTTAAATGCATTAGGATGTTTTAAAGGCCATTCAACACTTTCTTTCAAATCTCTTTTAGTATCATCTAATCCACCTACATCTTCCCATCTAATATTCGGAATTTCAACTAAGATTTCCCTCATAGCACTTGGTCTTACAATTTTTAAAGATGCTTGAAAATCTTTAGCAGTAATAATTAATTTTTCTAATAATTCCTCAGGAATAGGATCTTTTTCTCTTAATTTAAAATCCGGCAGCAATCTCCTTAAAACATTCATAGCAGCTTCTTTAGCCAAAGCATTCAAATCTGCACCGACAAAACCATAAGTAATATCTGCAATATCTTTTAATTTAACATCATCAGTTAACGGCATATTTCTTGTATGAATCTTTAAAATATTCAACCTTCCTTTTTTGTCTGGAACACCAAAACTAATCTCCCTGTCAAATCTTCCAGGTCTTCTTAAAGCGGGATCAATAGCATTTGGTCTGTTAGTTGCAGCAATAACAACAACCCTTCCTCTATTCTTCAATCCATCCATCAAAGCTAATAATTGTGCAACAACTCTTCTTTCCAATTCACCATGAACTTCTTCCCTTTGCGGGGCAATAGCATCGATTTCATCAATGAAGATAATACTAGGAGAATTTTTATCAGCTTCTTCAAATACATCGCGAAGCCTTTTTTCCGACTCGCCGTAAAATTTATTCATAATTTCAGGACCATTAATCAAAATAAAATTAGCTTCACTTTCATTCGCAACAGCTTTAGCTAACAATGTCTTCCCAGTACCAGGCGGACCATGTAATAAAACTCCAGCCGGAGGTTCAATTCCCAATCTCTTAAATATTTCAGGATGTCTTAATGGCAATTCAACCATTTCTCTTATCTTGACAACTTCTTCATCCAATCCGCCAATATCCTCATAACTAACATCTGGAAAAGATTCTTCAACAACATCTACAGCTTTAGGACTAACTTTAATTTCAGTACTATCCGTAATAATAACAGCCTCTTTTGGATTGCTGTCTGTAATAATAAATTTCAAAGAACTTAAACCAAAGTTCCCCATAAAATCTTCCCCGAATACATTAAAAATATCATCAAATAAAGGACTTTCACTCATAGTCCTTCTCCTTCTCCTTGTCCCGCCTAAAGCAACTATATCTCCCTTAACAACAGCCCTTCCTAGTAATCCTCTTTTGAAAACCTCAGGATGAGCTTGAATCATAACTCCCTTTTGCGCAGGAGCAATATTAACACTTTTAGCTTCTTTAATCTCTGCAGCTCTAACTTTAACTGTCTCCCCTATTCCGGTTTTAGCATTCCTTCTTACAATTCCATCCATTCTAATAACTGCCTGACCGACATCACTAGGATAAGCCCTGTCAACAATAGCCACAGTCTTTCTGCTTCCCTCTATCTCAACAATATCTCCCGGTCTAGCTCCGATATGACTCATCGTCCCAGAATCTATTCTGACTATGCCTTTATACGCTTCTTCCTGCAAGGCTTCCATAACTTTTAGTTGAGCTTCCCCAGTTTGCATTTTATTTTACTCCTTAATTAGTATTATTTTAATCTTCCTATTAGCCCAACTCTTAGGAACACTCACTCTAGTGCAAGTTGGATAAGACTTAACTTCTCTTTCTATCATCTCAATAGCTTCTTCAATTATTATTCTCATAATACCTAAAATAGGTATAATAAAGGTATTTAAAATTTACGGTTTTTTAAAAATAAATAAAAGAAACAATTAGAATTAACTAGTCCTTGATTTAGTCTGCCCAGTTTTCTCAGTTATTACTTCCTCTTGTTTCCTATGAGCATGTTTTTTCTCTTCTATACCGCTCTCTTTTACTCTTTCTTTCTTTTCAGGGATATTAGTTATAGCTTTCTTAGTATCTTCTTTTCCTTCATCTTTAATCTCTTCAGCTATTTTTCCTATATCCACTTTAGGTTTTTTGATTTCTTCTTTCTCAACTTTTTTAACTTCTCTTGGAGCATCAATCAATTCAGCAATTACAAAATCTTTTCCATCTTCAACTCTAACCTTTATTTTTCCAGGAGGATGTTTTCTACCATCTTTCCACAATTCTAAATTTAAATATTTTCCAATCTTAACTTCTTTTTTCGTATGTTTTTCTAAAAATTTTCTTAAGACAACAACAGCCTTTCTAGTTCTATCATAATTAGGAGCTTTCAAAAATCCTTTTCTTAAAGGAACCGTGTATATTCTTTCATCTGCCATTTTACGCTTTAATATTGCTGCTTCTCCATCTTCTTTTTACTGTAGTATGCCTGCCAGGATGTACTCTCTTCCCAACACCATATTTTTTAGGCACTGTCCAGAAAGGAGCCCATCTAGTTTGAGTTCCAGCTTTAATCAGCCTTACTTTTTTCCCCCTCGGCTTCCTACTCGCCATCTTCAGCCTCCATGATTGTGTCACTCAAATCTTCAGAAACACCATGAAAAAGTCTTCCATAATTAGTGCTAACATAATCATAAGCCAAAACAAAAGGCATATACAAAACTCCTAAACCACTAACAGCAGTTAATATATCCTTTAAATTTAAATCTGTCATTTTCTTAATTATTCTTTTTTAAAGAAGGCTCCTTAATAACTTCAACTCTTTTAACTTCTTTTTTTATCTCCCCGCCAAGATTTTTAGCAGCCTGATTTAGTAATTTTTCTCCTTTGCCTGTAACTATCCTTCCTTTATGAACTCCCTTTTCAACATATTTTAATAACTCCGCTTTTTCTAATTGTTGTAATATTTTTCTTAGAATATTTCCACTGCCAACATACACTCTTTCAGGTTTATGCCCCCTGTTTTTCTTAGCACTATATTTCTTTCTTAATTTACTTACCCCAATAGGTCCGCTTAAGTAAACTTTCCTCATAACACTAGCAGCTCTTGTATGCCACCAGTCTTTCTCTACAGGAGGTCTCTCTTTTCCAGCACCAGTTTTAGCAAATTTAGCCCATTCAGGAGCTACAATATTCTCTATCTTTTTCAATTCTTCAGCTAATTTTTCAATTAACTTCCCAGGATCAACATCATATGGAGTAACCATTTTTTTATCCTCACGGATTATAACCTGTTATTAAATAACATTAACAATTTTAACAAAATTAGTCTCTTTTAAAGCTTTCTATATCCTGTTTTTCAACTAAGATTAAGTTTCTTTTTCCATTAACGCCAAACGTCCCAGTATTCATATTTTTATTTTTATGTATCTGATCACCTTTAACATACATCACTTCTATATCTTTTTTACAATTTTTCCATTCTTTGCTAAATGCAGCAGTAACTAAAGCAGTAAATTGGATTAATTTTTCATCTCCTCCCTTAATTAGAAAAAAGGGACTGCCTCTAGCTTCTGTATGAAATACTAAGTCTTCTTTATCTAAATAGTTTTTTAATAAATCCTCATTAGAACTTCTGCTTTTCCCTCCAACAATTAATGTATCTTCTTTAATAAAATACCTAAAATTCTCAAACCATTTTTTATTAGTTATTTTTTTCTTTATAAAATTAAAAATAGTCTCTTTTTGTTTTTCATTCTCAACTTCTAATTTCAGAAAATCATATTTTTCTCTTGGTAATTTCTCTAATTGTTCTAAATGCCAGCTCCCAGTATATTTTATAACGTGTTCATAATGTCTTCTAAATTTTTTCTTAGCCATACCACCAGCATTTGTTTTTTTCACAACTCTCTCTTTATTTAGAATTAATTTCCTTTTTCCTTTAATAACCTCAACAGCCTTTAATCTTCTAGTATCTGCTTTGATATATAGTAAACTATCATAATCTTCTATTTCTTCTTTAGAAAATTCTTTATGTTTCATTTAATAAACTAAAATAAAAAGAATATATAAAATTAAGTAATTATCGTATTTGAATAGCTATTGCTTCAGAAGTATAAGATATATCTGGATTTGGAGTTGTATCAACAACATCAATTCTAACAATACCTCCTTCAGTACAATCCTTGGTTAATATTCCTCCACCAATTTCTGTAGTTCCACCACCAGGAATAACAATACCAGTAGCTATTTTTTCACTAGTTGCAGGAACACCAGTTATACAATTTGCAGGAGTACCACCTATTATTGTTGCAGTAGCATCAAGTGTTATTGGTGTAGTGCCAGTATTTCTTAAGTTAACCCTATACCTCTTAGCATCATCACTTTCCATTATCATTACAGCAGGAGTACCTATCTTTCCTGTAAAACCAACTTCACCAAAAATTGTTTCAGCATTCTCTAAAGCCGCTTCAGTAATTGTCCCAACTTGTGTAAATGTACCTCTAACCCAAGTTAAACCTAAAGCTAGAACAGCAACACCTATAATAATAACCATGATAGTAGTCATAGAAAATTCAATTGCACCTTTCTTATCCATCATATCACCTTTTATTTTACTAATCTTATCTTCTTTATAAAAGTTTCTATAGATTTAAAACTTGGGACGGGGGGGATTTGAACCCCCGACATCACGAGCTTCAGTCGTGCACTCTCCCGAGCTGAGTTACCATCCCGTAATTAAAAATAAACCTTTGGAGCATTTAAATATATTTCTATCTCCTCCATTATCGGAATCCTTATATAAATAAGTTACATAAAAAACAACATGGACTGTAAAATTATTTTCTTAGGAACCGCTGGAAATAACTCAACGTATCAGCAGTTAAAACCAGCAGGAGGCATAATATTTAAATTCAATGACAAGCAATTCCATATAGATCCTGGCCCCGGAGCTTTAATCTCAGCAAAAGAAGCTAATGTTAACCCAAAAGAAACAAATGTTTTGATAGCAACCCATAATCATCTTAATCATTTTAATGATGTTAATGCAATAATAAATGCAATGACTTCCAAAGGTATGGATAAAATAGGAACTTTAATCTTTCCGGAGTCTTTATCTGAAGAAAAATTTCAAAAAGATTTTTTAAAAGAATCTTTTTCTTTAGAAGCAAACAAAACAAAGCCTTTTGATGATATAATCCTAAAAACACTGCCAACAAAACATAATGATATTCATGGGTTCGGTTTAAAATTTACTGCCCCAAATTTAACAGTTACATACACTTCAGATACGGGTTATTCAAAAGGAGTTGTTGAGAACTACAAAAATTCAGATATATTAATATTAAATAACGTCTACCCTTTAAATCACAAAAAATCAGAACATAATTTATCCTCCGAAGATTCAATAAAAATAATTAAAAAAATACAGCCCGCATTAGCTATAATAACCCATTTCTCAACAAAAATGTTAGAAGCCAATCCAATATACGAAGCCAGAGAAATTCAAAAACAAACAGAAGTTCAGACCATAGCAGCAAAAGATGGCTTAATGATTAACCCCCTATCTATGTCTATTTCATTGAGGCAAAAAAGCTTAAATCAATACTAATATTTATAAAAGATACCTTCTACTTTTTAATAAATGTTAAACCCAAAAATTTTGGAAAAAAACTGGGGTAAAGAACTGGAAAAACCCATATACGAAGAGTGGAAAAGTAAGAAAATATACAAATTTAAAAAATCAAAGAAAAAAGTCTTTTCAATAGATACACCTCCGCCATATGTTAATACTCCGGTCCATATCGGTCAGGCAACTACTTATGTTCTAATGGATATGTTTGCAAGGTTTAAACGTATGACCGGATATGAAGTTTTATTTCCTTTGGGTTTAGACAGAAATGGTCTCCCAATAGAGATAGCCGTAGAAAAAAAATTCAATATAAAATTAACTGAAACTCCAAGAGAAAAGTTCATAGAATACTGCAATAAAGTTTTAGATGAATCTTCTCTAGCATCAACAGAATCTTTTCTTAGGTTAGGAATAGGGTTTAATTCCTGGGATATAGGAGATGGAGTAGGAGATGTCTACCAAACAGACTCAGAAGAATACAGGACATTAACCCAAGAAACTTTTATAGATTTATACAATAAAGGACTAATATATGAAGGAGAGCAGATAACAAATTATTGTCCCGGATGTCAAACAACTATAGCGGATGCGGAAATTGAATATGAAGATATTCCAACTTTTTTTAATGATATTATCTTTAAAGTAAAGGAAACAGGTGAAAAAATTATAATTGGTACTACAAGACCTGAATTAATATCTACTTGTGGTATGATAATTTTTAATCCAGATGATAAGCGTTACAAACATTTAGATGGCAAAACAGCAGTAACTCCACTATATAATAAAGAAGTTCCAATTAAAACGCATCCAATGGCTGATATAAACAAAGGAACCGGATTAGCGATGATGTGTTCTGCAGGAGACTTGTCAGATATTAGGTTTTTTAGGGATATGGATTTGGATGCAAAAATCGCTATTAATAAAGATGGAAAAATGAATGAAATCTCTGGTTTCCTAAAAAGTTTAAAAGTTAAGGAAGCGAGGGAAAAAATAATAGAAACACTAAAAGAAAATAAATTATTAGTTAAACAAGTAAAGATTAATCACCACATCCCAATATGTGAAAGGTCAAAAGATCATATTGAATTTATAAAAACAAAAGAATTCTACTTAAAACAGATTGATTATAAAGATAAAATGAAAGAACTGGCAGAAAAACTTAATTTTTATTCTCCAAAATCAAGACAAATTTTACTGAATTGGATAGATTCTGTTTCTATTGATTGGCCTATATCAAGACAAAGATACTATGCAACAGAAATCCCCGTTTGGAATTGCAAAAAATGTAAAGAAATAATAGTCCCTGAAAAAGGGAGATATTACCAACCATGGAAGGAGTCTTGCCCAATAAAACAATGCCCAAAATGTAAATCAAAAGAATTCCTTGGCGAAACTAGGGTTTTCGATACATGGTTTGATTCATCAATCTCGCCTTTATACATCTTAAAATATTCAAGAGATGAAGATTTCTTTAAAAAAAATTTTCCATGCACATTAAGACCACAAGGAAAAGAGATTGTTAGAACATGGCTGTATTATACGGTCCTAAAATGTTACTTGCTTACAAATAAATTAATTTTCAGAGATGCATGGATAAATTACCATATAATAGATGAAAAAGGGTATAAAATGTCCAAAAGTAAAGGTAATATTATTGATCCAAAAGATGTTTTAAATAAATATGGAGCGGAACCTTTTAGACTTTGGGCAGCTGTAGAAGGAAATCTAGATAAAACAGATTTTAGATGCAGTTTTGAAAGAATTGAAGGGGCGACTAAAACCTTAACAAAACTATGGAATGTTTCAAAATTTATTTCTATGTTCCCCCAAACAAAATCAAGCAACCTTTCAGATTCGGACAAATGGATTTTAAATGAATTAAATGAATTAATAGAATACTCTAAAAAAAAATATGAAAAATATGACTTTCACAATCCCTCAATTAAAATAAGACACTTTATTTGGGAAACACTAGCCTCTCATTATTTGGAATTAGTTAAAAGCAGAGCTTATAATTCTGAAAAACAATTTACAAAAGAAGAACAAGACTCTGCATGTTATACATTACATTATTGCTTAGATAATTTATTAAAATTATTAGCACCAATAAACCCAATGTTCACTTATAAAATTTACAAAGATCTAAGAAATAAAGACATCCATTTTGAATTATTTCCTGAAATAGGTAATAAATATAAACTTAAATTCTCTACAAAAGATCTAGAAGAATTGAATAGCAATGTATGGAAGGCTAAAAAAGACAAAGGTCTTTCATTAAAAGAGGAAATCAAAATTTTAACAGTGCCAAACAATTTAAAAAGCATAGAAAAAGATTTAGTTAAGATTCATAACGTAAAAGAAATCAAATACTCTACAAAGTTTAATGTAGAATTCTAAAGCAAAAAGTTTATAAAATATAGCGTACTATAATAGTACGATTATAATGATTATTAAAAAAGTAGAAATTGAACGCAAAACGAAGTTTAAAATATATAACAAACATGGAATAAAATTTAATGAAGTTGAGCAGGCTTTAAACTCAAAAAATAAATTTGTCAAGAAAACCAAAGACGAGAAATATGTGGCGTTCACAAAAACCAGCAGGCATTTAACCATAGTGTTTTCAATAACTAAAGGAATTGCAACTATCATAGCAGCATATCCATCGTCAAGATGGCAAATTGATTTATTAAAAAGGAGGACCCAAAAATGAAAATAGATTATGAAAATTTAAAACCTGAAGATTTGGAAAACGAAGAAGTAGAGTTAGAAATAGATAAGGATGCTTTTAAAGGACCATTAATATGTAAAACCTGTAACAAGAAAATGCAAAATACAGTAATAGATTTTGATTTGCCAGGAAAAGAGGTAACATTGCACCTAGAAGCATTTAAATGCACTAAATGCAATAAGGAATCTTTATCAGGAGATCAAGCAGAAAAATTTGATAAGATGCTGGTATTAATTGATGCTCTTAAGCAAAAAACAAAATTCAAGTTTGAAAGGGCTGCCAATTATGACGGGAAAACATGGTTTGTTAGATTCCCAAATGATTTGACAAAAACTTGGGATAAAACTATGATTACAGATATTATCCCTATTACAAATAAAGATTTTTTTATTCATATAAAAAATAAAAAAGATTAATATGGAAGAACTAGACACTAAAAAGAAGTATAAACTGAAGCATTTTATTAATCATCTAAAGAGCATTAGGGGGAGGCATACTGAATTAGTCTCAGTTTATGTGCCGCAGGGAACAGAATTAATAAAAACAATCCAGCAGTTAGAGCAGGAACAGGGAACCGCTTCTAATATCAAAGATAAAAAAACGAAAACTCATGTAATAGACTCTTTAGAAAAATTAATCCGGCATTTACGATTGTATAAACAAACTCCGGAAAATGGCTTAGCTGCCTTTGCAGGAGATACTTCTCAGACAGAAAACAAATCAAATGTAGAAGCTTTTTCAATCGAGCCGCCATTGCCGATTAAAACAAGAATCTACCGATGCGATCAAACTTTTTTATTAGATATTTTAGAAGAACAGTTAGAGCACTCAGATTCATTTGGTTTAATTGCTATGGATAAAAGGGAAGCAACAGTAGGATTGTTAAGAGGAAGCAATGTCAAAGTATTATCAAATATGACTTCAGGAGTGCCGGGAAAATATAAAACTGGTGGTCAATGCCTTTCTCCAGACACATTAGTTGAAATTAATAAAAGTCAAACAAAAATTAAAAATATAAAAAAAGGAGACTTGTTAAAATCTTATGATTCTAAAAATAGAAAATTTATTTTCTCAGAATGTGTAGATGTTTGGAAAGTAAAAAAGAGTAAAGTTTACAAAATTACTACAAAGAATGGTTTTACAAATGAATGCTCCAAAGACCACATATTCTTCATCACCAATAACAAAGAAAAACCAGCAGAAACTCTAACTACGGATGACTATTTATTAACGTATGAGAATTCAGAGATTATTTCATCTAAAATTTTAAAAATAGGAATTACAAACAAACCGGCAGAGATGATAGATATCTCGGTTAAGAACAAAAATTTTATAGCAAATGGGATAATAGTCCATAATTCAGCCATGCGCTTTGCCCGTCTGAGAGAAGAAGCAGCCCATGATTTTTACAAAAGGATAGCAGAGGTTGCAAATAAAGAATTCTTAGGAAAAAAAGAATTAAAAGGAATATTAGTAGGAGGGCCAGGACCGACAAAAAATGAATTTGTTGACGGAGATTGGTTAAACAACGAAGTAAAAACAAAAGTCCTTGGTATTGCGGATATAACTTATACAGATGAATTCGGCTTGCAGGATTTAATTGAAAAATCAAAAGAATTTATTTCAGAACAGGCAATTACAAAAGAAAGAGAAATTTTAACAAAATTTTTAGAAACTTTAGGTAAGGAACCGGGAAAAGCAGTATATGGAGAAAAAGAAACAGTGAAAGCTTTAGATAACGGAGTGGTTGATGTTTTAATTATCTCAGAAAAAATAGATGATAAGTTAGCTGAAGAGTTAGAAGAAAAAGCAACCAAATATGGGGCGAGAACAGAAATAGTTTCTATAGATACTCCCGAAGGTCAGCAGTTTAAATATCTAAGCGGGATAGGAGCAATATTAAGATACTCTATAAAATAACCTAAATCTTTAAAAACAACTTAATATTACATTAAAATATGTCATTACCATTAGCAGCTATGGAAAGATTATTGAAAAAAGCAGGTGTAGAAAGAGTTAGTGAAGAAGCAAAGATTACTTTAAAAGAAATTCTGGAGTCCCACGCCAATAATGTAAGTCAAAAAGCATGGGAAATGGCAAAACATGCCAAAAGAAAAACATTAAAATCAGACGACCTAAAATTAGCAAGTAAGTAACATTTAAAAATAACCTTTCTTTCTCAAAGAATATGGAGTTAGAACAATATAAAAAACAGATAGAAGCAGTACTTTTCACAGTAGGCAGACCTTTAACAACTAAGGAAATTGCAGAATTGCTTAATCTAGGCTCTGAAGGCATGGTAAAGAAAGCAGTTTCTCAATTATTTGATGAGTACAAAATAAAAGATTCAGCTTTGGAAATCTTACAGGATGGAGAGAAATACAGGATGAATATTAAAGGCGAACATCTGCATCTAGTCCAAAACCTAATGCCCATAACAGAATTAGACAGACCAACTATGGAAACATTAGCAATAATAGCTTGGAAACAGCCGATTTTACAGTCAGATGTTGTAAGGATAAGGGGAAATAAAACTTATGAACATATGAAAGTCTTAGAAGAAAGTGAATTTGTATCAACAACCCCAACAGGATTGTCTAAAACAATAAAATTAACTCCCAAATTTTACCAATATTTTGATACCAACAAAGACCAAATTCAGAAACAATTGGAGGAGGAAGCAGCTAAAAACCTGCCAGATTTGCCAGATGAATCTCCATCAATTGTTCCGTCTGATGAGATGCCTCAAATGCCAGGCCAGGGAATCAGTTCTGGTGAAATGCAATTAAAGGAAAAGAAGAAAAAATAATACAATGTTTAGCTTCTTAAAAGACAAAATAAAGAAAGCAGTTGATAGTGTTAGTGAGAAATTTAAGAAAGAAGAAGAAATCCCAGTAGTAGAAGAAATCAAAGAAAAACCTAAAAAAAAATTAAAAGAAGAATTAAAAAAGAAAATAGAGGAAAAGAAGAAAGAAATTCAGGAAGAAATAAAGAGAGAAAACTTACAGGATGAAATTCAGGAAAAAGGATTTTTAAAAAAACTTTCTGAAAAAATAACTACAAGAAAAATCTCGGAAGAAAAATTTGAATCTTTATTTTCAGAATTAGAAATGGCCTTATTGGAGAATAACGTAGCTTTAGAGGTAATAGACAAAATTAAGGAAGACATGAAAATAGATTTAGTTGACACCCCGCTTTCAAGAGGCAATATTGAAGATCAAATTAAAAACTCGCTAAAAAATTCCATCTCAGATTTATTTGAGAAAAGCTTTGATATTTTAGACAAGATGAATAAAAAACCATATGTTATTTGTTTTGTTGGAATTAATGGTTCAGGAAAAACAACAAATTTAGCCAAGGTAGCAAACTATCTCCAAAAAAATAAAAAAACCTGCATATTTTCCGCTTCAGATACTTTTAGGGCAGCAGCAATACAACAATTAGAAATTCATGGTAAGAAATTAGGGGTTAAAGTAATAAAACATAACTATGGCTCTGATCCTGCTGCAGTTGCCTATGATGCAATTGAATATGCAAAAAAACATAAGATAGATGCAGTATTGATTGACACATCTGGAAGGTTGCATTCTAATGAGAATTTAATGGCTGAATTAAAGAAGATAATAAGAATATCTAATCCGGATTTAACAATATTTGTTGGAGAAGCGATAACAGGAAATGATGCAGTGGAGCAGGCCAAAACATTTAATGAACAAATAGGTTTAGACGGCATTATTTTATCTAAACAGGATATTGATGAAAAAGGTGGAACTGCAATTTCTATAGGTTACATAACTAAACTTCCCATCTTATTCATTGGTTGCGGTCAGGGTATAGATGATTTAGAAGCATTTAATAAAGATAAAATCTTACAACAACTTGGGTTAGAGTAGAAAGAATATGGTGATAAAAATGCAAGAAGAAATACTACCTTACAAATGCAGTTGCAATGGCACATTAAAAAAGAGCCATACACAAGTAGAATTTTATGGAATAGATTTTGGTGTTAAAGAGTGTGAAGTATGCACAAAGTGCGGTTCTGAATTTCTAAGTGATAAAACATTAGAGGAAATAGAGCGTGAAGTCAAAAAGAAAGGATTATTTGGATTAGAAAAACAAGCACATATTACTAAGTCCGGGAATTCACTTGTTGTTCGCATCCCCCAGAGATAGTTAAATTTTCTGGAATACAATATAAAGATCTTGTTAAAATATACCCAACAGCAAAAAATAAGATAGAGTTAGACCTAAAAAACTAGAATTTAATTAACCCCTTTATAGTAATTACAAAATAGAAAAGTTTATAAACATTTAATTTCTATTAATTTAAAGATTAAAATGACAACTCAACATAGAATAATTAAAGCAAGAACAGACCTTCCAATAACAGATTTACTTGTAGTTCCTCATAGGGGAGGAGATTTAACTTTAAGATATCCTGCTTTTGGCAGAGATAGTTATTTAGGCAACGTAAGAAGCATGCAAAATGAATTTTATCATTCAGATGAACTTCAAAGAGTAGCATTCAGACCGGCAACAACTTCTGAATCAGTTTCAGCAGTAGCTTATAAGTTTAGAGAATTAACTAAACCGGAGATATTGGATCCATCTTGGTTGCAGCTCGGTTTGATAGTAAGGACTTCAGAAGGGGTATTTGCCAATCCTCCAAAAAATGCAGAAGGAAATCCAATAACAGATGAAGCTGAGTTAAAAGCATATTTAGACAGCTGTAGAAGAGTTAATGGAATTTATTTAGGAGATAATGATTTTGGGTTTGCACCTTATGAAACATTCGAAAGAGGAGTTCAGGAAAGTAGAACCTTTGCAGAAGGGGGTTTGGCAAAATTATTAGAGCATTCAGATGAAAGAACTGCACCTAAGCTTGGAGAAATATCATCTTCAGAAAATTATCCAAGAGGGGTAAATGTTTTTTGGTTTGACCCCGTTGAAGAACCTGTTCTTAAAGTTTCCGTTTTAGATTCCGGCGGGGACTTTGGTCGTGGGTTGGGTGTTGTTGGCTTCATTCATGGTGACGACAGGGATGGTTATGCTTTCGGGGTACAAAAAACTGGCGAAGCCAGTCGCACCGAAAACTAATATTTATTAATTATTTCTTATTCTTATTTTTGTCTTAGCTTAGGCTAGGGCTACAAGCTCATTGATAGTACTTTAATATTGGGTCATAAAAATTCAATCATAACATTTAGTAAGTTCAAACTGAAAAATGAAGTGATGGTGATTTACTTTTAATTAATGAGCTACATAGCCTTCCGCTTTG
>JAGVZL010000012.1 GCA_018302505.1 Candidatus Woesearchaeota archaeon
GCAATACTAATTGCAATCATAATCTTAACATGAAAAAAATAATAAATTCAATATTAAAAGAAAGTTTTAAGTTAGTCATAATCGCTTCTACATTGAGTTCTATTGGTGGAATGGGGATACAGCTAATCCAGGATAAACTTATAGCAATACTTCCGCTTCTTATAATATTCCCGGTATTAAACGATATGGTGGGTAATTTTGGCACAATAATTTCAGCAAATTTCACAACATTATTGTTCACAAATCAGTTAAAAGCGAAATGGAGATCAAAAAAACTGAAGGAGCTTGTAAAGAGGCTGCTTATAATCGCATTATTTAGCGCTATATTACTCGGAGTAATGGGAAACCTTATAGCTTACCTTAAAGGATTTCCATTGAGTGCAACAACGTTACTTAAAGTATTGATAATCACAATAACATGTACTCTGCTTTTAGTATCTCTAATTTGTCTAATTTCTATATCCGCAGGCTTTTATTATTACCACTTAAAGGAAGATCCAGATAATAAACTAATAGCCCTATCAACTTCTATCGCAGATCTTGGAACCATGATTCTATTTGCGGTCCTGATAAATTTGCTCTTCTAATAACAAAATGTTTATAAAATAAGTTCCTATAAGATTAATAATGTCAAAAAATACAAGCGGTATTACTGTAAAGAAGTCTGAAGATTTCTCAGAATGGTATACGCAGGCAATTATAAAATCAGAATTAGCAGACTATACTGATGTTTCGGGCTGCATAGTATTTAGGCCAGCATCATATCAAATTTGGGAAAAAATAACAAAAATAGTGGATGAAAAATTCAAAAAAGAAGGTATTCAAAACTGTTATTTCCCATTACTAATCCCTGAAAAGTTATTATCAAAAGAAAAAGAGCATGTAGAAGGCTTTTCTCCAGAGGTAGCTTGGGTCACAGAAGCTGGAGACTCACAATTAGCAGAAAGATTAGCTGTCAGACCAACTTCAGAAACAATAATGTACCCATCCTTCTCCAAATGGATAAAATCATGGAAAGATTTGCCGTTAAGATTAAATCAATGGAATAACGTGGTCCGATGGGAGTTTAAACATCCAATCCCATTTTTAAGAACAAGAGAATTCTTATGGAATGAAGGTCACACAGTTTTCGCAACAAAAGAAGAAGCTGAAGCGGAAAGAGATACTATAATTGGTATTTATGAAGACGTTGTAGAAAATTATATGGCTCTAAAGGGTTTAATAGGAAAAAAATCAGAAAAAGAAAAATTCGCCGGAGCGGTTTATACAGTTTCAATGGAATATTTATTGCCTAATGGGAAAGCGATACAGGGTCCAGATTTCCACCATGATGGTCAAAATTTTTCTAAAGCCTTTGAGATTAATTTCCTAGATAAAGATGAAAAAAAACAGTATGCTTATCAAAATACATTCGCAATAACAACAAGAATGTTAGGTGTAATGCTGGCAATTCATGGTGATGATAAAGGGTTAGTAATCCCGCCTAAATTAGCTGAAAATAAAGTTGTAATAATCCCTATTTTATTTGATGATTCAAAAGAAAAAATAATAAAAGTAGCTAATGAAATAAAAAAAGAACTAAAAAAGTTCAATCCGAAATTGGATGACCGGGACGATTATTCCCCTGGATGGAAATATCATGAGTGGGAACTAAAAGGAATACCTATAAGATTGGAATTAGGTCCAAAAGACTTAGAAAAAAACCAAGTAGTTTTAGTGAGAAGAGATAACTCAGAAAAAAAAGAAATCAAAATTAAAGATATTTCAAAAGAGGTTGAATCTACATTAGAAAAAATACAAGAAAATTTATTCATTAAATCAGAAAAACACTTGAAATCAAGCTTAGTTGAAGCAAAAAACTGGAATGACTTCAAAACTGCTTTATCAAATAAAAAAATAGTCTTAGCCCCTTTCTGCAATAAAAAAGATTGTGAAGAATATATAAAAGATAAAACAAAGGGCGGAAAAAGTCTTAATATTCCATTTTCTCAGCAGAAAATAAAAGAACCTTGTATCCACTGTAAAAAAGAAGCAACAGTTATGTGTTATTTCGGGAAAAGTTATTAATATAATCTTTTAAAGAGAACCAAAAATTTTCTAAGAGAATTTACTTTATTGATATTTATCTTTATATCTTTATTTATAGTATACTCATCGCCATTATTTTTATATTTTATAATAAAACTAACTACATTTTCTCCTTCATTTAAATCCCATCCGTTAAAAGGAATTATTATCTTTTGTTTTCCTCCTATTTCACTTAGGGATAAAGTGCCTAGAGCACTATCAATTTCTAAATTATTAACATATGGAACTATTTCCAAATTAAGTTCTATCTCTCCTCTTCCATCGTAATCTATTTCAGGAGATTTTATATCTAAAACATTTACAACAGGCTTTTCATAAGCTCCAAATACCAAAATAGATTCAACATCCAGACTATCATCTTTAGCAGTAACACTTAATTTATCACCCTTATATAAACTTAAAGTATAACTAAACGTTTCTTCTTTTTGATCTAAAATTCCTAAAGAAATACTTCTGCATTCACTTCTCAAACATAAATTAAAATTCAAAGGAACATTGCCGTTATTTTTCAAATCGCATTTAACTATAACTTCTTCATACTTAAAATAATTATCTTTATCTGTGTCGCAGTTTAAGTTTAAATCATAGTCCTTAATATTTTCTTCTTTTACAATTAAGTTATTTAAAGTTTTATTAGCTGTTTCAAAATTTACTGTATCTAAACCTTTGCCAAAAACAATATTCCCGCTGGCAGTGCCTCCAAAAGAATCTCTAACTTCAACTCCCCCCTCATATCTTAATCCCGATTCCAATCCTTCACTAATATTTAATAGCCAATAAATCTTCTTTTCTTGATAAGGTTTCAATAAAACCGCCTGAGTATTATCCCCAACTATTCCGGGAGCGGCAGCAACATAAACCAAACTGGATAAGTAAAATGGCTGTAAATTTCTAATAATTATCTCAGCAGGAACATAACTCCCGGCTCCGACATTGTTGTTCAGTATATTAATTTTTAATTCTACTAAATCTGAAAATTTTTCACCTTTCTCAACCAAACTGGCGTTGACATCAAAATGTTTATCATTAATATTAATTTTAACCGCCCTCCAGAAATATTCAACACTAGGCTCATGAGCATCTTCCCCTTCCATCATTTTAATATGCCCAGGATCAATCCATCCATATTGCCCAAAGGTAACATCAAAAGGCACCCATCCAACATCCGGAAAATAAACCTCGCTCCATGCATGCGGGCTCCATCCCCCGACAACATCGCTATATGCCAATCCACTAACAAATTTAACGGGAATACCTAAAGACCTCACCATACTATTAAACAAATTAGTTAATTCATCACAAACGCCGAATCTATTATCTAATACCCAGCTACTTTTTTGCACAGCCTTCTCAGTTAAAGAATTCAAATCATATTGGATATTTGTTCTTGTCCACTCAGCAATTTTAAAAACAGCTTCATAATAATCATCTTCTCCTGCAGCAATTTCATTTGCTTTAGCCATTATATCTCTATCAATATCAGCGAAATTTTTCTCTCCTAAAAATCTGCTTTGGTCTTCATTAAATTTATTGGTGGGAAAAGCAATTTTTTTATCAATTCTTCTAAATAAATTCTTAGAAGTAACATCCGAGCTAATTTCATATTCTAATTTAGTAGAATCTTCATTCCATCGTATGTCTAATCTGTTTTTTTCTTGCTTAACAATAGCACTGGGATTATAAGTTATCTCTAAATTATTAACTTCCTGTCCTAAATACTCAATAGGAACAAAATAAACAGTAGCATCAAAATAATCTAAATTCGAAGAAGAGTCTTCATAATTTAAGTTAATTTCTCCATTAATATCAACATTTGAAATAATAAAAGTATAAGGACTCAAATCTTCTGCAGATATAACTGGTAAAAATAATACAAATAATAATATCAGCCTCTTTAGCATAAGGTTATTATTAATGTTTTATAATATAAATGTTACTTTGACAGTTCTTCTTTAATAATAGATAAAAATTGCTCGAAGTCACTTCTTTTAACAGAAGCTCCGGCAGCATATGTATGCCCGCCGCCATAACCTTCTAACCCTATCAATGCTTTTTCAATAATCTTCGGTAAATCATATCCTTTTTTTTCAGGGTTTCTCAAACTTATTTTCATCTCTCCATCTTTCTCTCTCGCAACAATAACAAATTTATCTGGGAATTTATACATCAGTTCATTGCTTAATTCAGCACTAAAACTATACTTTCCTGATGGGTAAACAAATATCACAATATCTTTTCCTTTATTCTCTTCAACAGCTTTTTTTAATACCCTATCATACTCTTTTTCAATAGGTTTCAGTCTAATCAATAAATTCTTAGTAACTTCATTTTTCCCTTCTAAAATATCAAAAGGGTCATTTACTTTTGTTAAAATTTCTATATTCCTATTAACATCCTCAGTTTTACCCTTTAAAGAATGACCAAATATTCTGATTAATTTTCCCAAATTAGAATTGAACATAACTTCTTTCTGGTCTTTAAAATCTTTTAATAATTCTGGATATTTTTTAGTAAAAGTTTTTATAAAACTGGGTTTTTGATAGTCTGCAACTATACCGATAGCCGCAACCCACATATTTTCTTTAGTTAACTGATAACACCAATGACTAATACACCTATTGTCATTATTATCTTTTATTCTCGGATTATAATATTTAACTCCTTTAATATTAACAACCGGATGGTGATCTATCCAAATAATAGGCACATTTACCTTATCAACAAATTCCTGTTCTATAATGGGTTTATCTAAAACCAAAATCAAGTCTGGATTATATTTTTTAACGCTTAACAAGTAAGAAGTATCCAACATAGGCTTCCCTTTCACAGCAACACCTTTCCCTTTGCCAAAATGTTTTCTTATAAGTAAATAACTAACCAGTCCATCCGGATCATCATCAAAAAAAATTAAAGGGTTCTGGCTTTTCTCAATAAAATTTTTAATTTGTTTTAAAGTTATCATATTCCCAATTTAGCAAAAGCATCGTCAATCTCCTCCTTAGTCCAACCTTGCTCTAACACAGCTTTAACTAGTTCTTCTTTAGCATATCCCTTTTTAAGATTAATCTTCAAATACTCCAAAAGAGGTTCTATATCTCTCTCAGTTTCCTTCACTTCCCCCATGTTTTCAAAGACTTTATCAATCTGCTCCTGCTTCCATCCTTGTTGCAAAGCGGCATTGACTAACTCTTCTTTGCTATGCCCTTCTTTCAAATTATTTTCCAGATAATCCTTTAACCCTGTCAAATCTTCCTCAGTTTCTCCTACTTCATCCTCTTTTATATCGATTTTCTCTTTTTTCTTAAACAGATTAGTAATAAAATCTAAAGATATAGTATCCAAAAGACCTTTTCTCTTTGCAAATACCACCCCTCCAACAAATAAAAGAATAACAAAACCCAACCCAACAAACCATAGAATAGCTCCCCCAACGCCTTGATCTTTAATACATACAGCATTAACACAGCTAGACCCGCTAGTGCATTGAACATCTTGTGGACAACTCTGGCAGTTTTCCCCGCTCTCCTTTTTATTATTTCCGCAGACAGCTTGATTAACAACAGGCGGGGGTGCAGTTTCAATTACTTCTTGTGCTTCGATTATAATAGTCCAAATATTTGTTTCAGCACCAATTTTAACTTCCAAAGTATTAGTGCCTGCAATAGCTGCATCATAAATAAAAGTTCCTGTAGTTTCAGGCAGCTTTAGATTATTTAAATACCATTCCGCGCTTATATTGTCCCCGCTGACTGCAAATGTCTTTTTTTCTCCAACTTTCATAGAAACAGAAGTTCCAACAGGGAAAAAATCAATAGCTTTCTTTATAATCGCTTCCCCAACAACATTTAAATTAACATCATTGCTTTCCTTATCATCAGTCTCATTATCAGCAATGAAAATAACAGAGTATTGTCCAGGATTATTAGCAATTATATTTACTAAAGATTCATCAAAAGAAATACTTATTCCATTTAAGCCTTTGCTTCCTGCCTTAAATTTATAAGCCAAATCTGTTCCGTTAAAATAATTATCTAAATTCAATATTTCCTTATTTTCTCCTGTAGTTAAATTTTGAGTAGGAATGTTTATAGTAGTTATCTCATTAGAATCGGCTAATACTGGAATTACCATTAATAAAAAAATTATTAATATCAAACCTCTTTTCATAATATAATCTAGTGATAAAGAATATAAAAAACTAACTTATTTCCTTTGTCTATTATGCCTTCTGTTATAGTTAGCAACTCTGCTAGGTCTGGCTTTTTCAGCACCCTTGCCTTTATGCCTTAACCCTCTTGATTTTCTTCCGCTTGAAGTTAAACCTCTGTAAACTTTTCCTCTCCTCTTAGCTAACCCTTTTAATTGTTCATCGCTCTTAATTTGAGGATGGTCTCTATCAATTAAAATAACCTCATAAAAAGCATTTACTCCATCTTTAGCAACATAATAGGAATTCAAAACTTCACAATTCTTAAAGTTATTATTAGCTCTTCTTTCTGCAACAGCTTGATAATTAATATCTAAAACTTTTCTCGCTCTTGCATTCTTGCTTCTTCTCCCTTTCTTTAAACTGCCTCTTCTTTTTCTTCCGCCTCTAATAACTCTGACTCTCGCTAAAATTATTCCTTGTTTTGCCCTATAGCCTAAAGTCCTGGCCCTATCTAATCTTGTCGGCCTCTCAATTCTAACAACCGCACCGCCGTTTCTCCATTCTACTAGTCTCTTAAACCAGGTAGCCCTATATTCTTTTGATAAAGGACTCTTCCATAAAGTCTTAATTTTACTATAAAGCATTTTATCTTTTAAAACTCTAAAAACTATTTAAAAACCTTTCTATCTATAGCAGCATATATCCCAAGCTAGCAATAGCCGCGTATAAGAAGCTGCTTAACAAGCTGCCTGTAGCTAAAACTAATAACAAAACTATAATTCTCCCAATACTCAACCCAACTTCTCTAAAGATTAAATAATCAATATTTTTTTTGCATTTATCATACATTATCGCAGTATAAGGCAGGCTTACAGCAATATCCGTAGAGCTGGATAAAGCAGCAACTCCAATTAGTTCCATCTTAGTTTTTACAAAAATCTTAACAACCCATATTATTGAATTAAAAATTGAAAATATTTTCACTAATTTACTTTTACTAAAGACATCTGTTAATTTGCCCATAAAGTAGATAATTGCCAAGTTAAGCAACCCCAAAAAAGTAAATAAACTTCCCATGACAGCATAAAGTCCTAAAATTGAAAAAACAAATATAGGAAAGAAGATGCCCGCAACCATTCCTTTCGCACCAAAACTGCTATAAGAAACAAAATCTTTAAAGCTGCCAATATTCAAAAATTTCCATGATAATTTATAATCCCTCTTAATATCTTTGCTAAAAAATAATGGAACCGCACTTCCGATTAGCAACAAAACAACTGTAAAAAACAGAAGGTTAAAATCTGAGAAAGTTAAAACCGCCCCTCCAATCATAGGTCCAACCAAGCCGGCCAATAAGGCAAACCCATAGAACTTGCTTATTTGATTTCCTCTGTATTTAGATTGGCTGAACATAGAAAAGTCTATATGAAAACCTATCCAAAATAAGCCTTCAGCAATTCCATAGGCTGTCGGGATGTAATAAAACCAGCTAGGATTATTTTCTAAAGCATAAAGCATTGCAAAATAAGCAATATAGAAGGGTGTTGAGATTAACATTAAATGTTTTATCCCTATATAGTTTCCTAATTTAGCCCCAATAGGTGTAAATATCAAAAAAAACACGCTATAGACTAAGTAAAAATAAATTATTTCTTGTAATGTATAAGCTAATTCTTTAAATAAAAACAAAGGAACAAAAATCCCGATCATACTGAATGCCAAAGTTCTCAAAACTGTAGAAACATATAACTCATTCAATTCTCTTTTATTAACTAAATACCTAATAATATGTGTATCGCTATGAGTACCATTCATTTTTTATCTTCCCCGCAATTAAACTGCTAACATCAATAGTATTGCTCTCGCTGCTTATAGTATTGCAACTGACCACGTTTCCATAACCTTTTAATTTCTCAAAAGCCTCATCCTTTAGAAGAGAATGAACAGTAATGAAATCCGCATTTTTTAATCCTAAATATTTCATAGAACCAAGCATTGTTGTTCCTGTAACAATCATATCATCCACAATAACAACTTTCTTATTTTTTAAATTATACCCTTTCTCAAATTCAACATTAAATTCATCTTTTCTTTTTTTCTTTAATACAACATTTCTAAATCCTAAATTAGTCACTAATCTCCTTGAATTTTCATCTGGTCCGACAATTACTGCATCCTCATAATTTTTTTTAATATAATCCTTAATTAATTCAAGAGAGCTTATTGTGTGAATTGGAATTGAAAAATATTTATTTAAATCTATTACATGTGGATCTATAGTTAAAACAGAATCAACAGCGTTGCTCAATATCACACTTAAATTCTTAATGCTTACACACTCAAATTTATCAGTTCTTGCTTCTTCTCTTAAATAAGGCAGATATGGAGCAACTAAATTAACTTCTCTTGCTCCTAAATCTCTGGCTAAATTAGCTGAAAATAGTGTTTCAATTAGAGAATTATTTTGATTTGGATAAAAACTTTGGAATAAAAAAACTTTTTTCCCTTTAACATTCTCTCCAAAGTTTACATGCATCTCTCCATCATAAGAAAATTTAGAAATTGCTCTAATATAAGGCACATTTAGCCTTCTCGCCACCTCTTTTGCTAATTGGTAGGAATTTGATAAACCTATTATTATCATACCAGTTTACCATAACGTTCAAAGTGGTATATAAGTTTTTTCAATAGAATTTGACACTACCGATGACAACTACAACCTTTATAAGTTTTATTAATCTATATTTAAGCTACAATGGACAAATACTTAAAGTTAATAATCGGGCTTTTAGTTATATTGGCAGGCGCATATACATATGTAGCCTGGCCGGGAAACTTGGTAGCTCTTTGGACAATCGTAAAAGGTTCCTTTGGTCTAGGAGTTATCTTAATAGGTTTAATATTTGTTTTATTAGGCCTTACTGAATAAGGCTATTTTTATTTTCTAAAACCATTTATTCAATTTCATCTGAGTTTTAACCATCTGTAATAACATGCTCTGTTTTAATATTGGATTTATATCAAATCTGAAATTTTTAATCATTAATTCTCCAATAAATTTCAACATTTCATCTTCATTTTTAAAATAAGTCGGTTCAGAACTTAAGGATTTTCTAACACTGTTTCTGCAAACCCAAACACCTAAGGGAACATCATATTCAGGCAAAACAAACCTTAAAACTAAAACAGAACTTTGTCTTTTTATTCCATCTAAATATTGTAAGATGGGAAGTCTAGCTGCATAATATCCACCTGCAGTTTCCTCAGCATAATTTTTCCTTCCATCATAAGTCTCATAATCAGTTGTAAAATTGCCTTTAGGCATCATCATCTCAAATAATTCATAGGAAAATAATTCAGGGAAAAATAATATTAAATAATAATTTCCTAAATGCCCTCCAAAATAAAAATAATAATCATCAATCATCTTATAATCTCTTATCTTATTTAACAAAAATTTTCCAATTGAATCATCAACCGCAGTGATAGAATTTCTAGTGGGGACTAATACTCTATTTTTCTTCAGTCCTGTAACTCCAATAGAAAGAATCTGGGATAAAGATCTTTCATCCAACCCTTTAGAATACAAATATTTCAACCCCTCAACAGATTTTAAATCAGTATCGGAATAAACTTTATCTACATAACTTGGAATTTTAGTATTTGAAACTAATTTAATATTTTTTAATTCAGCAGAAGGCCCCATAGGAGCTAAATAAGTATCAAAATTTATTCTTGGTCTGGGTTTTTTATTTAATTCAACTTCCATATCTGATTGAACAGATGCCATACCAACTTCCTTAACTATCTCTAACAATCTATTGCTCAGCCTTATATCAGAAACTTTAGCTCTAAATCTGGAATTAATTAATTCTTGTCTATACTTTATTATCTGATTCACATTTATGTTTTTCTCGCTCCAATAGTTAGGAGAATCGTATAGCTTAGCATTTTCTTTCAAGTCTGGAACGCTCATAATGCCGACATTAACATTTGGATAAGCTAATTTGGAACCAATAAAAACAGTTGGAGGAGAAACTCCGTAAAATTCTTGTTTTAAATCTTTTATTTCAACGCTTCTAAATCCGTATTTTGAATCTGTTACATCCCATCTTTTTTTAGGTAAAACTCTCTTTTCTTTTTCAACTAATTTCCTATTATTAAAAATATCAAAATTATGCATATTTCCCCCGCAATAATATAAGACTTTAAAGTATAAATATTTTCCCGAAAGCCTTTTATAGAACAAGAAAAAATATTATACTAATGATGAATAATCTTGGTAGATATAGAAGAGTCTATAAATATATCAAAAATTTAGAAAGAAAAAGCAAAACAGGCAGTACCAGAGAAACAAAAACATTATTCAGAAAGTTAAAATTCACAGGTTACAAATTAAAGACTTTGGAAATGATAAGAATGGTTTCTTTCATATTGCTTTACTCTTCAATTACTTCAGCGGTCGTTTCAGTAATTCCAGGCTTTGAAAGCTTATCCAAAACAGTAATAAGGCTGTCAAGTTTAATCGGTTCAACAATATTCTTAATTATCGTGGGAATAACTTCAAAATTAATCTCTTGGTATATGATAGATCTGCATTTAATTTCAAGTGAGTTAATAGCAATTTATAAAAAATAATTATTTCCTGTTTCTAGTTGGTTTTTTTATTGTAGTCTTTTTCTTCTGAGTTTTTTTAGTTATTTTCTTTTTTGCTGTTTTCTTCTTTGTAGTTTTTATTTTTGGTTTTGCAGTAGTTGTTTTCTTAGAAGTTTTCCTAATCCTTCTTGTTGGAGTTTTTCTAGGTGCCCTCTTAACGGTTTCAACAAAAGGAATCTCCAATCTTCTGTTAATTTCATTAATCTCTCTCTCTATGGCATTAATCCTCTTTGAACTTTCTTCACGCTCTAAAACTTTCCCGCAGTCAGGGCATTTAAAATTATGCTCCATTGCCATTTCAAAATTCATTCTCACAGCACCGCAGTCTTCGCTCTTGCAGGTAAAATAGTTCCCCTCACTCTCATTCTCCAGTCTCTCTTTTAAATGTTTTAATTTATCTTTTTTTAATCTCAAAAATAAATTATATGCTTTTAACTCATCAAAAGTCCAATAATAAATATACCAGCCTTTTTTCTTGTCTTTTTTTCTTGTAAACGAAACTAAATTGTGAGAATACAACCTATAAAGCATATTTCTAACTTGATTTACTGTTAAATTTAATTTTTCAGCAATTTTAAATTCACTCACATCTACCTTGCCTTTAATAAGTTCAACAAGTTGTACAACATCTCTGCCGGCAATTTCTTCAACTAATTCAGTTACTATCTCAGTATCCAACACCATTTATTTAAAAATTGACAAATGGGGTTAAAAAATCTTTCGATTTAATGTATTTACTACATCACAATAATAAGGAAAGCTTTTTATATAAAAGTAGTATTTTTATCATAAAAAGGAGGTGCCTTTCATGGGGCTATTTGGTAAAAAGAAAGAAGATTTTAGGGATAGGGTAAGACCGCCAACATTTCCAGGTTTATCGGAACCATCTTTTCCGAGTTATGAACCTTCATTTCCAAGTTCTTCAGATGACATAAAACAAGCAGTTACTAGGCCTTTATTTCCAGAGGGAAGAAGTTTTAGTAAAATGCCTCACCTAGAAGAGGAAAAAGCAATATTTGTTCAGATAGATAAATACAAAGAAGCTATTGACACATTGGAGATGATTAAAGAAAAACTGAAAACATCACAATCAATCTTAAATGAGTTAAATGAATTAAAAAAACAGGAAGACGCAGAGTTTTCAGAGTGGCAGTCAAATATAGAAGAAATAAAAGAAAAATTATCTGTAGTGGATAATAATCTATTTGAGGTATAGTAATGCCGCAAAGAAAAGGAGCAAAGGGGACTCAGCAAGTTAAAAGAAAGCCTAAAATAATACATGCGCAGATAAAGAGTCCTGTCCTCTTAAGAAAAACAATTCTAGAAGCTAGTATCTTATCTTTAGAAAACCTAAAAATCTTAAAGAATATTAGGCAGATTAAAAGAAGAAAGGATAAGTTAAAAATGCATTTAAGAAAAGAATGCAAAGAAATGAAAGATATGACTGATAAATTTGAAGAATTGATTCCTCATCCTAGTGAAATCGGGATTAATGTTGAGAGAGAGTCAGAAAGGGAAATAAGAGTAGAGACAAAGGTTGAAGAAAAAAAGCGAAATAAACAGGAAAGGTTAATGGTAAAAACAACAAAGAAAGATGAAAGTCCATTTGAACAAAAAGATGAATTTGATTTCGATATAGATAAGTTAAAAGAAAAGATTAAAGGTTTGTAAAATTATTTCTCTAAAATTCCTTTTATTCTTCTTATCCCAGCACTTGAGCTTTCTTCTTTAACGATCCTAAATTTTCCTTTTATATTTTTAGTATTCTCAACATGCGGTCCTGTGCATATCTCTTTAGAATATCTTCCAATAGTATAAACACTCACGACATTGCCATATCTCTCTTCAAATATTCCTGAAGCTCCTGATTTTCTAGCATCCCCTAAACTCATCTCTTCACTCTTAACATCTAAATGTGCATTTATTTTTTCATTGACTTCATCTTCAATTTTCTTTTTCTCTTCATCAGTTAATTTCCTGTCAAAATTAAAATCAAATCTTATCCTCTCTTTTGTAATATTGCTTCCCCTCTGCTCAATATCGTGGCTTAAATTATTTTTCAGGGCCTGTAATAATAAATGGGTAACTGTGTGATACTGTGTTACTTCTTCGCTATTATCTGCTAATCCTGATTTAAAAACGCCTTTGGTTGCTTGTCTGCTTAAATCCTGATGTCTCTTATATTCCTCCCAGAATGTCTCCTCTTCAACTCTAAAGCCTTTTTCCTCAGCCAATTCGATTGTCATCTCTAAAGGGAAACCATAACTAGTAAACAAGACAAAGGCAATTTTTCCTGATAATTCTTTTCCATCTAATTTGGAAATTTCTTTTTCAAAGATTCTTAGCCCAGAAGTCAAAGTTTTCTCAAATTTCTCATTCTCTTTTTTTAACTCATCCAAAATAAACAATTCTTTCTTCTTAAGTCCGTCATAGGTCTCTCGATAAATTTCAATAACCTTCTTAGCAACTTCATTCAAACCATCCTTATCCAAGTCTATAAGTCTCGCATATCTTGATGCTCTTCTAATTAATCTTCTCAAAACATATCCATGCCCTAAATTGCTAGGAACAATTTTTTCATTTAAAATAAAAACAGAAGTTTTAATATGGTCTGCAATTATTCTTTCAGCTTTAATATCATCTTTCCTTGATAAATGTCTAATTGTTTTTAAAATAGGTAAAAATAAATCCGTTTCAAATACATTCTTCTTTCCTTGCAGCAGCATTGCTGTCCTCTCAACACCCATTCCTGTGTCAACATTTTTTTGTTTTAAACTTTCTAATTTGCCATTTTGTAATTTATTATACTGCATAAAAACATCATTCCAAATCTCTACCCATCTTGAATCGCCGGGGTTAAATTGTTCAGGAGCTTTTTCATCTCCAGCCCAATAGAACATTTCTGTATCCGGACCACAAGGGCCAGTTGTTCCTGCAGGCCCCCACCAATTATCTTCTTTTCCTAGAAAAATAATTCTTTTACTTGAAATCCCTAATTTTTTCCAAACCTCTGCACTTTCTTCATCTTTATCCGCATTCTTATCTCCAACAAAGCAAGTAATAGCTAATTTCTCTATAGGTATATTAAGTTCTTTAGTTAAAAACTCAAAACTCATCTCAATAGCTTCTTTCTTGAAATAATCCCCCAAACTCCAGTTTCCAAGCATTTCAAAAAAAGTTAAATGGACATCATCACCAACATCATCTATATCCCCAGTTCTTATGCATCTTTGAATATTAACTAATCTTTTGCCTAAAGGATGTTTCTGTCCTAATAAATAAGGAACCAAAGGATGCATTCCGGCAGTTGTAAACAAAACAGTAGGATCGTTTTCAGGAATCAAACTTGAATTTCTAATCTCTTTATGTCCTTTTTTCTTAAAAAATTCAATATATCTTCTTTTTAATTCATTGCCTTTCATTCTATAAGATTTAACTAATTAAGTTTAAAAGATTTACTCATTCAAACTTTCCAAGAATTTATTAAAAATTTCTTCAGAAACACAGTTTCCTGCTACACATAGATTGCTTCTGCACTCAAAGTTATTAAAGCAGGCATCTTCATCAAATAACTGAATCTCTAATTCCTTAGTAGTTTCGCAGTAAGTTCCATCTTTTATTCTGGTTCCTATAGGCAAGCAAACGCCGTCAAAATAACAGCCGTCAGTGCATTTCCCAAACTTAGAGTCTCCCAATACTACTTCTCCTCTTTCTAAACAAACCCCTTTCCCATTTTTAGTGCCACAACCATTCTCACAATAAATCTCTTGAACCAAACCATTACTCCTGTCTCCAACACAATAGTATTCATATAAGGTAGTCCCATTCACACATGTATCTTTTTTAGCAATTTCATCATAGCCAACTAGATTACCTCCGATAAGAGGATCTATACCATTATCGCTGTCTATACAAGCACTCACAACATTGCCGCTAACATCTAAGAACTCAATTCTAAACATAGCTACAAAACCAAATGCTAATAATGCTATAAAAAATATATCCACCTTCTTCATAGTATATCTTAGAATAACTTATAGTATAAAAATCTTACTCAACCAAAATACCTGGTTTAAACGGCAAAGCTTTCCCATTATCTTCTTCTAAAATATCAATTTTTAATTTAAACTCTTTTTGTATATCTAAAGAATTTTCTTTTAAAATTTTAATCTCAGTTTTCCTATCTAAGATAACATCATCCACGCCTTTTTTCAGTAACATGGGAACTAATTTAGCAATGTCTTTTTCATGCCCTTTAATCATTAAAGTCTGCATAACTTCGCTTTTATTTCTCGAATCTAATTCTTTAAATTTCCTAAAAGTTTCATATTTCCATTCATCAGCAGTATAGACTTTTAATTTTTTAGGGTTTTCAACTTTAATTAATTTCAAGATAGCATGTAAATCAGAGATAAATCCTGAAATAAATTCATCTTCTTTATCTAATTTTTCATCTATTTTATTTTCATAATATTTAGGCCAGATAGCTAAAGAAATATATCCTTCATTATGGTATTCGTATAATTCTTCACAGATATGCGGAGCAAAGCAGCTAAAAACAATCAAGAATTTTTTATAAGCATCTTCAAATACTTCTCTAGAAACATCTTTTTTAACCTTGCTTAAATAATTTACAAACTCCTGTGCTTTTATCAAAGCTATATTAAAATTAAAACTATCAATATTTTCTCCAGTTTCTTTAATAAATTTATTTAATTTGCTGGTTAAATGTTTGTCAAATCTATTGCTCTCGCTTTTGCTTTTATCTTTAAGACCATAAACCCTGTTAATAAATTTATAAGCTCCTTCTATTCCTTTATCATCCCACTCAACAGTTTTTCCTGGATGAGCTAAAACTAATAAAAATACTCTAACACTATCCACTCCATATTTTCTAATCATTTCATCCTGAGTCACAACATTACCTTTGCTTTTGCTCATCTTAGCTCCGTCTTTATACAAAATTCCTTGGGTAAATAATTTAGAAAAAGGTTCATCAAAGTTTAATAATTTCATATCCCTTAAAGCTTTTACAAAAAATCTTGCATAAAGTAAATGCAAAACAGCATGTTCTGCCCCTCCAATATACTGGTCAACAGGCATCCAATAATTTACACTTTTAATATCAAATGCTCCTTCATTAAATTTATTATTGCAGTATCTTAAAAAATACCAGCTGGAATCAAAGAAAGTATCCATAGTATCAGTCTCTCTTTCTGCACTTCCTAAACATTTAGGGCATTGAACTTTCAAAAATTCCTTATTCGTCTTCAAAGGATTAGATTTGCCGGTAAATTCAACCTTGACAGGAAGTTCTATAGGTAAATCTTCTTCAATAACCGGAACATATCCGCATTTCTTGCACTTAATCATCGGAATCGGAGTTCCCCAATATCTCTGTCTGGAAATTAACCAATCCCTCAATTTATATTGAACCGTTCCTTCTCCGTATCCCATCTCTTCCAAATAATTAATTATTTCTTTTATAGCTTCAAAATTATTTAATCCGTTAAATCTTTCTTCAGAATTGACAATTATTCCGTCATCAATATAAGCTCTAACCATATTCTCGGCATCTAATCCATGCTCTCTAGGCTGTATTACAACTTTAACAGGAATTTTATATTTTTCAGCAAATTCAAAATCTCTTTGATCATGAGCGGGAACAGCCATCACAGCTCCTGTCCCATATTCAGCTAAAACAAAATTAGCAGTGTAAATAGGAACAGTTTCATTATTAACAGGATTTATTCCGTATCTGCCGATAAAGATGCCTTCTTTTTCTTTGTCATCAGCTGTTCTTGAATATTTATCTTCCTTAGAAACTTTTTCTATAAACTTTTTAACCTTATCTTCATATTTAGTCCCTTTAACCATCTCTAAAACTTTAGGATGCTCAGGGGCATAAACTAAAAAAGTAACTCCCCATAAAGTATCAGGTCTTGTTGTAAAAACTTGTATTATCTCCTTAGAATCTTTTAGCTTAAAATTAACAAATGTTCCATGGCTTCTTCCAATCCAGTTTCTCTGCATAATTCTAATTTTTTCAGGCCAGCCGTCTAACTTTTTAATATCTTTTAATAATTCATCAGCATATTTAGTAATCTTCAAGAACCATTGTTCTAAAGGTTTTATTTCTACAGGGTTATGGCATCTCCAGCAATTCCCCTCTTCAACCTGCTCATTAGCTAGTACAGTACCGCAGCTATCGCACCAATTTACATTAGCTTTCTTCCTTTCAACTAAACCTTGTTCATAAAATTTTAAGAACAGCCATTGATTCCATTTATAATAATTAACATCACAGGTTTTTATCACTCTATCCCAATCATAACTATTCCCTAAAGCTTTTAATTGAGAAGTAAAATTCTTTATTGCTTTATCTGTATATTCTTTAGGATGTGTTTTTTCTTTTATTGCGGCATTTTCAGCAGGCAGTCCAAAAGCATCAAATCCCATAGGATACAAAACATTAAATCCTTTCAGTCTCTTATATCTCGCATAAACATCTCCAATAGCATAATTTCTTGAATGCCCCATATGCAAACCCTGACCTGAAGGATATGGAAACATCTCTAAAACATAGCTCTTCTTTTTTTTAGAATTATTGTCTACTTTAAAGACTTTATATTTATCCCATTTTTCCTGCCATTTCTTATCTATCTCTAAAAATTGAACCATATAATTCTTTTATAATCCTATAGTTTAAAAAATTTGTTAATCTAAAAAACAATTTTAAAAACCTTTTTAAATAAAATTAAACGCTAAATCTCTATGGACTCGTAACTCAGCTTGGATAGAGTGCTAGCCTTCTAAGCTAGAAGTCGAGGGTTCAAATCCCTCCGAGTCCGCTTTATTTTGGATAACTCATAAAATATCTCTTCCGGAAAGAGAAACTCTTTTAAATTCTATTATAACCAAATAAATTTAGGGGCACGTGTCCAAGTGGTTTAAGGAGACCGCCTGCAGAGCGGTTATGCGCAGGTTCGAAATAATAATATTACGAAAGTCCTGCCGTGCCCTTTACATACTTCTACCTAGAAATTAATAAATTAAAAAAAGAAATTAAAAGGGTTTTCTAAAGAAAACCGCTTTAACAATAAATAGAGCTACTACAACTAAGATAACGTCTCCAATTATCCAGAAAGTTGTGCTTCTGCCATCGAATAATCCGCCAAATAAACCAGATTCACTAACTACGCCGTTTTCAGCAACAACATCAAAGTTTAAAGTGAATTGTCTCTCAGCAAAATCTCCGCTTCTAGCAGGTCTAATAGTTACTGTAGCACTATTCATTCCAGCCTGAACTTCTCCTAACTTAGCAGTAAAGTAAAGATTATTCTCACCAGAGTGTAAGCTAACCGGTTGATTCAATAAGCTATCCGCCCAGTCACCAACAGGTGTAAAACTTAAAGTTCCTTGTAAATCTCTATCCTCTATACTGCTTACAACTAAATGTAATTGAGCAGAACTTTTACCAGCAACAATAGAAGTTGTACCAGTGCTCAAACTTAATTGAGAAACACTTCCACCGTTAGTTGAACCGCCGTTAGTAACAGTTCCACATTCTCTAACACTCAAAGTTTCAAATTCTGACTGAGTATCATCCCCATCATTATAATAAACGATGCCTTCAATCAAGTAATCCTTAGCTTGAGCATTGTTTGGAACAGTAAAACTAAATCTTTTGGTAGCACTTTCATCATTGCCTGCAAAATCATCCAAATCGAATAAATTGCTCTCCATATCTAAGTTTAATTCATTATTCTTAACTTGGATGTAAACATCGTCTTCATCTCTAGTGCCTTGGTTCTCAACATCTACTTTAATATCAATAGTTTCGCTACAAGATGCAGTAGAAGGACTAATTGTAACTTGCTTGACAACTGTAGCATGAGCTTCTCTTTCAAAATCTAAGTTAACACTTTCTTCATTACAGTTTTGATCTTCATCTCCATCCTCATATGCTTTTACGTAAAGCACATAACTATCATCAGTGTCTAAGTCGCTTGATTTTGGAATTTCCAATTCTAACTCATAAGTTTCAGTATCTCCATCATTTATATTAACAGAGTCGCCTTCAACACTTGCAATTTCTTCATTTTGATCTAGATTCCATAAGAAAGCCTCAACAACAACATCCATATCTGTATCATCATCATTTTGGACTCTAACATCAATATTTAATGTGTCCCCTGGTTTAATGTCATCTCCATTATCAGGTTCTCTTAAATCAATATCTAAAAATGCATTGCCTGAACTTGTTGTATCTCCATCTTTAACAATTCCATCACTGCAAATTTCTGGCTGAATTTGCAAGTTTAATCTAAAGCTGTCTGTAGCTGTACCACTTGTAACATTAACAGTACCTGCATAATTATCCAAATCAATATTATTTCCAAATGCAGCTGTAATAGTAACTGTAGCACTAGCACCAGGATTAACTGTCCCAGGATTTGAGAAAGTCAAGGAAATTGAATCCCCATCAGAGTCATTTAAGTTAATATTGTTTGTAAATGTAAAGCTATTCAAGATAACATTACCATTATTAGTCACTGTAAATGTTCCTGTACCTGAATTATCTTCCTGTCCTCTAATCTCTAAAGAAGTTGTTGTATCATAAGTTGGTACATCTAAAGAACTGTATGAATTAACTACAACACTTAATGTAAAAGTACTTGTAACAGTAGCTCCAGAAACAGTGCCTGAAACTGTAACAGTTCCTTGATAGGTTTGTGCAGCCAAATTGCTTGGAATAGCAACAGTAGTTGTTATAGTTGTGCTTCCATTAGCAGCCAAGCTGGAAACGCTAGATGGACTAAAGCTGATAGCACTAGATGGAATATTTTTAGTTGCGTCAGTAACACCTACTAAAGCCGCAGAACTTATGCTAATACCAGTAGCAGGATTAGCTGCGTCATCGTTAGTTAATACAAAACTTCCATTAGCACTTGCTCCTGGATTTGCAGCACTTGGGTCTGTATTAACTGTTTGTAAAGCAAAAGCAGTATTCACTAGCAATAATAGTATTGCCATTAAAACACCACTCATGAATATCTTTTTATTCATTTTATCTTTAACCCCCGTAATCATGATTATAGCTTATAAATGCCTTATTTCTATTTATAAAGCTTTCGTTAATAATCACTTTATAATAATAACATAAGAAAATACAAATTTTACTCTTTTTTTCTCTTTTTCTGTTTAAACCTCAAAGCTGCCGAGTTTATACAATATCTCTTCCCAGTCGGTTCAGGCCCATCATCAAAAATATGCCCTAAATGGCTTCCGCATTTGCTGCAAACCGCTTCTATTCTTTCCATAAACATACTATTATCCTTCTCTTTCCTTATTTTATCCTTAGAAACAACATCCCAAAAACTAGGCCATCCGCTTTTAGAATCATATTTTGTATCTGAAGAAAATAACCTATTCCCGCAGACAGCACACAAATATTCCCCATTCTTCTTATTTTTTAAATATTTCCCAGTAAAGGGCGTCTCAGTACCTTTCTCTCTTAAAATATGATACTCCCTTTTACTTAATTTCTTCCATTTATCTTCCATTTTTTCTCACCAAATTTCATCACGATTAACCCAATAGTATATCCCAAAAAGCCGCCTAAAATTAAATCGCTGGCATAATGCACTCCCAAATAAATTCTTGAGAAAGAAACTAAAATAGCCACTATAAAAAATAAGTAAATATATTTAGGAAAATTCTTAGTCATTAATGGCAAGGTTGAAAAAATAGTAGCTGCATGATTGCTTGGAAAACTATACGATGACTCAAAAAACAAAGCTGCATCAGGCCTTTCCCTCATTATTAAGAGTTTTAATATAAACCCTATTAAATAAGATAAAACAATACTTAAGATAAGTAATGCTATTTTTTTATTATTTTTCAATAAGAAAGAATACGAAACAAAAACAACAAACAAAAAACCAATGCTTGTTATAACCATCATAAAGCTCGTAACATTTTCAGTTCTCAAAGAAGTTACAAAATCTATTATCCAATTATCAAAAACAAATGACAAAATTAATAACAAACCTATTATCAAAATTGTTTTTTTCATTATAATGAAATACAAACATTTATTTAAATAATTATTGAATTAAATATCATGGATTACTACAAATCTTTAATTTTAAGGATTCTTATCCCCTTTATCATATCTTATAAGATTATTCAAGTGTTAGCTTTATATTTAACGATTAACGTTTCAAAGATAGTATTAGACATTTTTAGCCGGGATGTTTTCGTTATAGGGACTTTTTTATCATATAATGAAAATTTTGTTAAGTTTATCCCTGCATGTGCTGCAGCATCAGCATACTACCTATTATTATTGTTAACAACCCTGACAAAGGATATCCAATTTAAGAAAAGATTAAAGATATTTTTTTATGGTTCATTAATAATTTTTATAATCAATATCCTTAGAATAGTCTCACTAATATTATTTTTAGATAATAAATCCTATATTCTATTTAACGCAGCCCATAATTTTTTCTGGTCAATAATCTCTTCTGTGTTGGTTGCAGGCATATGGGTCTATTTAATTAGGAGGTATAAGATAAAATCTATTCCAATATACTCAGACCTGAAATATTTAATAAAGAAGATAAATCTATATAAATAAAAACATACTATTGTTTTTTATGAAAATCTCAGTAAATACAGAAACAGAAGAAATAGCGGAGCTAAGAGCCGCTGTTGCAATAATTGAAGACGCGATAAAAAGAAGAGAAGGTAGTGATGAAGGAGAGGAAGAAAGCTATGATTATGATTCTGAAACACAGACAGAAGAAGGCGAAGTATCAAGCTATGAAAGCCATCCTCAGCAAGTAGAACAGCCTAAAGTTCAAGAAAGAAACATAGAACCTCCTGTTCAGGAGAGAAGGATAGAGCCTCAGATTCAAGAAAGAAGAATAGAGCCCCCAGTTCAAGAAAGGAAAGTAACTCCTCCTCCAACCGTAGATATGTCCGCATTATCAAAATCAACATATGGAGAAAGAGTGGAAAAAAGAAATATGAGTGGTAACCCGCCTCCAGTTCAGCAGCAAAGAACGATTCCCCAATCCTCTCAGCCGCAGCAAAATAATAAAGGAGTAGTAAGGAATATAATTCAAACTTTAAAAGATAAAAATAGAGGCGGTCCAATTCAAATGACAGAGATTTTAAGAATGGCAAGAGACAAAAGAATTGGAGAGGATGAAACAAGAAGGTTTGTTCAGGAGCTACAGAGAGAAAGTTCTATTTAAAGGTGTTTTTATCAAACTTTCCTATTAAAACAACTATCCATAATAAAAAGAAAAATCCTACTATAAAAGTAGAATAAAAATTACATACAAAATTTAATCATTTCCCCTGAAATACCATCAAGTCTTCAGTAGTTAATTTCTTGCCGGCTTTTAATTTTTCTTCAACGGTTTTTACTTTTTCTTTAATGTATTTCTCTTCCTTAACTTGTTTATTCTTGATCTGTCTTCCTCTGGATTTCTCAGTCTTTTTCCTGCTCTCACCTAGTTTTTTTAATTTATCCTCTAATAATTTAGTCTTTTCAGTGAATTTATTTTTAAAATCCAAGAATTTATCAAAAGCAGCTTCCTGAACCTTATTTATCTTCTTAATCTCCTCAGAGATTTTATTTAAATCAGTATAAACTTTCTGGCTCTCCTTAGCTTCATTTTGTATTTTGTTATGTATCTCTTCAGCCTTTTTCTTCACTTCATTTATTCCTTTAGAAATTTCAGAACTGCCTTTTAGATTAGCATATTCTTTTCTTAATTTATTAATCTCCTTCATAACTTTCTTTTCATTAGTTAAAGACAAAACTTCAGTTTCAACCTTTAATTCTAATTTATCAATCTGTTCTTTTATACTCTTAGTATTAACCCCTTTATCTCCTTTTTTTAATTTAGGAGTATCTTTAGTCTTGTTTTTTACTTCCTCATTATATTTATCCCTCTCTTTCTTAAGCTCATTTATTCTCTTAGAATACTCTTCTTTCTTTTTTCTTAGTTCTTTGACTTCTTTAATTAAATCTAAAACTTTATGTTTTAAATCTTCTTTTTCCTTAAACCATTTCTCTTTTTCTTCATTAATAGAATTAAGCTCAAACTTTAGATTACTAATATCTCTACATAAACTGTTAAAATTCTCTTGATTGTTTTTATTTTCCCCATTATCTTTTGACATTTCAAATATTTATTACGATGCGTCTCTAAAAACAGAGATTTTCAGCTATTTAAATAACTTCTGCTAAAAATAAAAAGGGATGCTTAGCCGAATAGAGCACCTAATCCAGCAGCAGCCTCATCGGATGATTTCTTTTCTTCTTCTTCCTTTTTCTCTTCTTTAACTTCTTCTTTTGCTTGTCCAGCACTTGGAGCACTAGCAGCAGGAGCAGCTACAACAGCTTCTTCAATAGCTTTTTGTATATCCACACCTTCCAAAGAAGCAACAAGAGCTTTTACTTTAGCATCATTTACCTTTACATCAGCAGCTTCTAAAATTTTTTTTACTCCACTTTCATTAATTTCCTTACCCGCTTTGTGTAATAGCATTGCCGCATATACTTCTTCCATTTTATTTTTCCTCCATACCCTTCTTCTTTTCAGCTAATTCATGAGCACTCGGCACTTTCCCAGCTTTTTTGCTTTTCTTAGCTAGCTCATATAAATCAGGAACTTGATCTTCTTTTTGCTTCTTCTTTTCCGCTAATTCTCTAGCAGAAAGAACTTTTTCAGAAGCATTCTCAATTATATCCGCCATTTCTCCCACATCAGAATTTTCTTGGGATTTTTCCTCTTTTAAATTTTCCTCTTTTAATTTTTCTAAAATTTCTGCCTGAATATTTGCCTTTCCAAGCATATCTTTAACATTATCTTCCGTTAATATTCCAGCAATTTTAGTCAAAGCTTCAGCCTCACTATTGGCTTTTGCTAATAATAATTTTATATTCTCCTCTGTTGGATAGCCTATACTTATAGTTAATCTTAAAGCATCAAACGCTATTCTCTTAATCTCATCAACATAAATGCTCCCATCTACATTTAATACTTCCTTATCAACAATAATTCCTTCTTCATAAGCAGCAGCTAAACTTAACCCTATCTCCATTGGTTTAATGTCTAACTTAGCTAATAAATCCGCAACCTTAGCCTTTATTACTTCTCCTTTTTTAACAACAACAGTATCTTTCTTAATCACAATCTTTCCCTGTTCTACAACAGCTTTAACACCTAAGCTTCCCAACTCTCCTATCATAGGACCTGGTGCAAAGGATGTAGGTCCTGCATTTACAACTAAATCCTTTGGAGCAGTTTGCCCTGGTTTAGCAGCAACCTTGGATTTATTTTTTCTTAAAAATAAAGATAATTTAAAAGAATTTAATCTTGAGAATATCAAAGCAGGCATTACGTTATCTAAAAACGGAACAAATTCTTCTATTCCTTTTTTCCCTTTAAAATTTTCTAATGCTTTTTTTATCAGCCTTTTTTTAGTAACCCTTACAACAACATTATCTTTTTTTAGTTTTGACCTCATTATTTGCAGCTGCGGGCTGGGTAAAGAAGTTAAATCAACTAAAGCAATCGTATCATATTCGCTGAATAGGCTCCTTAATGTTTCTACTTCTTTATGTTTAACTTCAGAAACATGTGTTTTTCTAATTGTGCTTTCCTTTGATTTAGTTTCCTTCATCTTTCTTTACTCCCTTTTTCTTAATTTTTTTAGGAATATCCTCAGTTATCTCCCCTTTTTTCTTTTCTCCAACTAGCACTGGCTTGCTCATTGTAAATTTAATTAAAATAGAACTGACATTAACCTCTCCATGCGGCAAAGAATGAAGAAGGTTATCATAAATATAAAATGCATTAGCTGTTAAATCCTCATCTTTCATATCTTCATAGCCAATCCTGGTTTTTACTATTGGTTCATTTCTGTTCATTACCCTAATGCTTTTCCTGAACTTAGCAACTACAGGTTTAATATCCCCTCCAGGCGGAACAACTCCACCAAATTTCGGATTTGGCATCTTGCCCATAGGTCCTAATATTCTACCGAATTTAGTAGCAATTAACCCCATTAAATTTGCTTGAGAAATGAAAAATCCAAACTCTTTTCCTAATTTTTTTGTGTCTTTAGCATTATTCCATTTATCTATTTCAGTTTTGCTTATTACTCTATCACAGCTTCCTTTAGTTCTGTTAATATAATCATCATCAACTATAGCGCAAACCTTAGTCTGCTTTGTAAAAGTATGAGGTAAAATAACAAAACTATCTATAGGATTCTTCTTTAAGTCAACATGCCTAAAATTCACAATTAAATCCATAGCCTGAGAAAACTTTCTCTTCTTAGAATCTTTCCTTAATTGTTCAATTGCTTTTGAAAAATCTTCTTTCTTAACCATCTATATCCTCCTACATTAAGTAGTATAACGGAATAAGAAAATAAGAAAATTAAACCTTTATAAATTTATCTAATTAATCTGCTAATTTCTATTTGTGCCTTTTTAATTCTATTTAATGATTTCTTAAAATTAATAATACTCTGATTTACCCTTCTCTCATTATCCTTCAAGATAAAATCCAATTGATCTCTAGTCATTAAGCACCACTCTTACATCAATTATAAATTTCTTAAAATATAAACCTTTCTTTTTCATTTTTTTAATTCCTTTTGTAATTGTTCCAATAATTCCTTCATTCTTTTATTTTCATCTACCAAAACATTATATTCTTTCTCAAGTTCGTTTAACTCAATTTGATAAATAATAGTATTTTCATTTAATGTCCTGTATCTACTTTCCATACATATCTTTTCAAAAGAAATTGTAGTTATAAATAATAATGCAAATGTTCCCGCATAAATATGTGCATTTTCTGGTTTTATTAAAATTAAATAAATAAGAATCAATTGTTCTAAAAAATATAAAAAAAGAAACATAACATCAAATAAAGTTTTATGGCTGTAGAAAAAATATCTCAGATTAAACCAGAATTCTTCCATTCTTAAGAATATAATACCATGCCGTGAAACCATATCCTAATCGAACTATCTTTTATTTATTAGAATTATTGTAAACTAAAATAAATTATCTAAAACATCTGTAAACAAACAATTTCTCCATTAAACCAACAGATTTACTTTCTAACTCTTCAAACTTAAATTTCTTAGTAATTATAGAATCAACTTTCTTTTTATTAGTCAAGCTACTGAATAATATTAATACCTCCCCTTTATTTTCTAAATAATCATCAACTTTAGAAAAAAACTTTTCAATAATCTCCCACCCATGCTTGCCGCCAAACAAATCTTTATGTTCTTTCATATTTTCATCTTGAGGCAAATAAGGCGGATTAAATATAATAACATCAAATCTTCCTTTAACATTAGAAAACAAATCGCTTTTAGAAGCATTTAATTTTAGTTTCTTGCAATGCTCAACAGAATCATCATCAATATCAACTCCAGAAACATTTTTACTCTTTGTTAAAGCAGCTTTCATTAAGATTCCAGAGCCGCAGCCAACATCAAGAACCTTCCCTCTAGCAAATTTTCTAACATATTTTTCAAGCAAATAACTGTCATCGCCGGGGTTATACATTTTTCAGAAAAAAGCTCAACCTTTATTTATCAGTTTCTGTATCAAAGCACTATTGGCAATCTCGTCTATCTGATCAACTCCATATCCTGCTTTTACTAGAGTCTCCCACACATCCTTGTCAACCTTAATTTTTTTCTTTTTTATCATTCAGCAATCCAATAGAAAGATAAATTTTTAAAGTTTACTAAGCGGATTACCCATCTATCTTTATTAATAACATCAAAAGGTGTATTGTCGTCTTTCATTTTTTAAGATTATCTAAGTGTAAAAAATATTCTTTAACTCTAGAAACAATGTTTTTCAGATAAAACTTCTCAATTTTTTCTTCAAATAGATTGCTTAGCGTTTCATTCTCATTAATTCTATAGATATTTCCATTTTTCTCAACTAAAAACAAATCTCTTAATCTTTTTAATTGCCTTCTTATATTGCTACCAGCCACTCCTTTCAAGTCTAAATTATTACTTTTTCTAAACTCAGAAACCTTATCAACAATGCCATTGCCATCAACTTCTTTATTCTCTAATAAAACACAAAAAACATCAACAACAACATCCCTAGAGTCTCCAGGCTGCAATAAACCAATGCTTAAGCATAATTTCTTAACCAGCTCTCTTTTAGGCATGTCATAAGGTCTTTCATATTTTCTTAAGGTAATCTCAGATAAAGGAATACTCTTGGAAACATTACTCATTTTTCTTTTCGACCAATCTCTTAGCGATGTATTCCTCCCTCTTCCTTAAAAACTCCATCCTATCTTCCTTATATAACTCCAAATTACTATCTAAAAACTCCCTTTCAAACCCTTTAATAGTCCTTACCAAATCGTTTCCCATAAAAAATTAATGCTAAATATTTATATAAACTTTTTCACATAAATTTATAAACAAAACCTTAAAACAAGGACTCTATGCCAACCTTAGTAGCTTGCTTATCAACAGGGAAGGGAACATGGGGTCATGTATCTAAATTAATTGAGACTCATCCATGGGACAAGATATTCTTAGTTACAAATGAGTTTGGAAAAGAGAATTTTACTAAAAATAGTAAAACAGAGCTAATCTTAGTTGACCCAAACCAGGGGATAAAGGAACTTCAGCAGGATATTTACTCTAAATTAAAAGATAAAGTCAAAGGAACAGATGTCTTCCTAAACATTGTTTCAGGCTCAGGAAAAGAGCATATGGCTTTATTGGCAGCCTTAATTAAGCTGGGATTAGGGATTAATATGATCTCCTTAACAAAAGATGGGGTTGAAGAGCTTTAACCGAAATCGTTATTAACTTCTAAGTTATAAGAATAATCATGCCAGACTTATTTAGAGATATCTTAAAATCTTCAGAATCTTTATTTAAAAATGAAGTTGCCTTAGATCCTGAATTTGTTCCTAAACTAATCCAATTTAGAGAAAATGAAAACCAGTATATAGCAACATGCATTAAACCCTTATTCCAAAAAAGAAACGGAAAAAATTTAATTATCCACGGCCCGCCAGGAGTAGGAAAAACCTTAGCAACAAAAAATGTCTTAAAAGAATTAGAAGAAGAAACAGATGATATTACCCCAGTATATGTTAATTGTTGGAAGAAAAACACAACATATCAGGTTGTTTTGGAATTATGCAAAGCTATTGATTATAAATTTATCCAAAATAAAAGAACAGATGAATTAATATCTATAATAGTTGAAAGATTAAATAAAAAATCTTCAGTTTTGGTTTTTGATGAAATAGATAAAATTCAGGAGTTAGATATTTTATATAATCTATCTGAAAGTTTATACAGGAAAACAATAATATTGTTAACGAATGAAAGCAATTGGCTGTTTAGATTGGATTCAAGGCTAAAATCAAGGTTGATCCCAGACCAATTAGAGTTCAAGCCTTATTCCTTGACAGAAACTAAAGAAATTTTAAAGCAGAGAATAAGTCAGGCATTTCCTCCAAATACAATAAATGAAAACAGTCTAAATAAAATAACAGAAAATACATTTAAGCAAAGAGATATCAGAACTGGTTTATTTTTGTTAAAGGAATCTGCAGAAATCGCTGAATCGAACTCATCAAAAAAAATTGAAATGCAGCATGTTGAAGAAGCAGTAAAAAGGGTAATATTCTCAGACACCGAAAAATTAGATGAAGAAGAAAAACAGGTGCTTGAATTCATAAAAACAAACATGGAAAAAACAACAGGAGAAATGGCTAAGCTTTATGAAGAAACCCATAAAAAATCAAAAAGAACCTTCCAGAGAAAATTAAACAATCTGCAAAAATCAAATTTAATAAAATTAGATGAAACAGAAAGTCCTAGAGGCAGGTCATTTAGAGTAAAGCCCTTGACTGAATTTTAATTATATTCTATAAAATATATATTCTGATTACATGACACACATGACACACTTGACATACCCCCGTGGCCCTTTTAAATCTAAAAACTATATCTCTTATTACAATGATAAAAGGCTATTTTAAAGGAATTGCTAATCTCTTCTCACAAGGAAAATATCTTGATTGGGGGGAGTACGAAAGAAGGATTTCTACAATAGAGGGCTTGACATTTATGACCAAAACATGCCAAAAGGCAGTACAAAATCATTGGCAAAAAGAGGGAAGAAAATGGTAAATCTAGACCATAATACTATCGAATCTTTATTCAGCCGCCAGATATCGGCTTTGCCAATAAAAAAGGGGTGATTAAAATGGATATCTATTCAAGAAGGGAAATTGAAAGAGCTTTAGAAAATGATGAGATCGAACCAGTAGATGAAGCATTCATGCAGGGCTTCTTTGAAGCATCATCATGAAAAATAAGAGTCTACCTAAACCGTGTAGCATAAATGAACAGAGCAATGGTCCTAATCCATGCAACCAAAGCCTTCATTTTCTCAATCATGGCACTAAGTTTAGGTAGATGATTTTTCTCATAAAATTCATCACATCTCTGCTGCAAATCATCTTTCCTAAAATTAACATCAAAAGCTAAATCTTTATCATTTTTATAATAAGATTTCATAACATCCAAATAAGACGTTTCTATATCGCCATATAATTTTTTTAATTCATTTTTTTGTTTAGTATTAAAATTAATGCTCTTCATAAACCTTGAAATCCTTTTTACCTCATCACCAATGCTTTCCATATTCATAACAATATACCATAAATGCAGCAATTCAGTTCCGCTCATTCCAATTTTTCTCGAAACGCCAGGATTATTCATGGCCATTCTTAAAATTCTTTCAAGCATGAAGCAAAGCCTGTTAACATCAAAATCTCTATTTACAATACTAACACTATCTCCATCTTCAATGCAACTAATACAATCTTCCATCATGGATCTTAAAATAATATCAATTCTTCTGATAACATCATTAACTTTAACATCGTTTATATTAAGAAAATTTTTAGCAACAATCTTATTATTAGTCTGTTCAATTATCTCCATAGCAACAAAATTATTCATTATTTCTCTTATTTCTTTAGTAAGTGAATTAATATTGTCCCCTGATAATTTTATAACATCATAGCCATCAATATATGCATTATATATCTCTCCTTGAACTCTTAAAAAAGTCTTATTTCCTGTCTCAATTAAGATTTCTCTCTCATCTATCTTCTTTTCATTATTAGAATGCAAAATTAATCTTGAATCCCCATCTTCCTCCAAATGAATTATATCTCCTTTGGATAATTTATTCTTCTTAAGCCAGTTGCCCGGTAAACTAATAACATAAGAAGAGCTTCCAAACTTGATTAATTTTCTATAGTCCAATCATCCCACCCCAATATATATAGTATATAGGTCAATTATTTATATATAAACATTTCCAAACAATTTAGAAGAAAGGAGGTGGTAAAGATAGACGATTATGTTGATGAGGAGGATGTTTTAGATGATGAAATAGATCTTGAGTATACCTCAAAAAGAAAACTTGAAAAAGCAGTGGATGAAGGCGACATGGAAGCTGAAGATGCACTTTTTATGGAAGGTTATTTAGAGGAGGATGAATAATTAAAAAATTAATCCTATAACTGATCCAAATAAAAAGTTAAACAGCTTAAATATAAATGGCATCAAACCAAGCAAGATTAACGCCAAGCAGAAGAAACTGATAAATACCCATAATTTCTTTGCTTTTTTCTCATTTTTTATCAAAACATTAGAGAATATTAAAAACATCTTGCCGCCATCAATAGGACCTAGAGGTAGCATATTAAACATTCCAACAGCTAAATTAATTGTAAACAGCCAATAAAACAATAAACTAATCCAAGATAAAATTTTCCCTAATAATTCTTTTCCATCCTCAAAATCAGAATTTATCACAGAAAGGGTTACTCCGATATAACCTTTAGACTCTCTCCAAAATGCAATTCTGCTAAAAAAGTTTTCAGGAGGTTCAATAGTAGTGATAGAGTAAGAAGAAACATTTGTTAATATATTAATCTGGTCTCCGGGTTTAATATCCTTAATTACCTTATAATAATCATCAAAATTATTAACTTCAATATTATTAATGCTTAAAATTTCCTCACCTATATTCATTCCGCTCAAATTAGCAGGATAATCATCATGAACTTCTCTAACAATTATGCCTTCGTTATATATAGTAGAGCTAAGTGCGGGTGCGGCAGCAAATAAGAATAAAATCAAAAACAAAAAAGCAACAATATAATTAGAAAAGCTCCCCGCTGCTAAAACCTCAAGTTGTTTCCACCTAGAAATTTTATTTAATTTTTCTTCATCAGGTTCAACAAACGCAGCAGGAACAACAGGTAAAAAAATACTCAAAACCGCAAACCCGCTTGATTTAACTTTAACATCATGTAATCTAGCTAGCCATCCATGGCTGAATTCATGAACTGTAGCTAAAATAAAGATGCTTATAATCCAATGCCAAAATCCCAAAATAGGAATCTCTGGAGTTGCTTGAATTCCAGGTAATAGAGGAGCAATAGGAGTAGGATCTCCGTTAAATAAGAACCCATAAACTTTAACAGTCAAAACAACAAAAATAATAATCATTGTTAAAAAACCAAAAATAACGCCTAAAAATCCAAAAGCCCTTGTAAATTTAGGGAATCTTTTAGCAACCTTATCCATAAATTCAAGACCAATCTTAGTCTTATACATAATAATATAAATTAAAGGGAAGACGATTTTTTCAACAGCAACTTTGTCCCTTTTAATATACATTAATAGTCCAAGAAGTAGAGCAAATACCAATAATAAGACTAAGTCTAAATTCATTTACACCCCTATTTTTTACTTTTAATAGCTCTGAAAGCCTTGCTTCCGCATTTCCTGCACAAAATCTGTTTATCTAAAATTTTTCTTATATCTGCTTTTCTTTTAGTCTTGCATCTCTTACAAACAAATACATTATGAAATAGTCTCGCACTTGCTTCAGGGAATTTTGCCATTTTATTTTACTTCCTTCATTACTTTATCTTCAAGAATGATCCAATAAGTAACGCTAACGCCTTCAACAACTTTATCTTTCAAGTCTTCAGGGATTTTTAAATCAAAAGTTTCATAACTCTCTTCATCCATAACATTAGCAATATTATCATTAACACTTAAAACCTGTGCATTTTTCTTTTCAACAATAGGAACATCAACTTTTTCATGTCCAGGCAATACAATTACTTTCCTGCTGCCATCAATTAAACTGCTTGCATCTATTCTGCATTTTGCATGTCCATGCTTTCCGGTTTTTGAAGTTTCAATTTTATTTACTCTGCAAGCTACCTTATCAATGATAACATAATTCCCTGCTTTTAAAGAAGTAACATTAGTCTGTTTTGTTTCTGCCATACAACACATCAAAAATAGTAAATTTATAAAAGTTGTGTTTTCCAAAAAAATTCAATGTGTTCATAGAGGTACCTTCTGGTTCTAGAAATAATAAGAAAGTCTTTGACAAGAATAAAGGTTAAAAAGCTTTCTAAATTAGGTTAAGATAATGATAGAAAAAAATGATTTCATAAAAGTTGAATTGACTGCAACTGCAAAAGAAACAGACCAAATCTTAGAAACAACAGATGCAGAAGTTGCTAAAAAATATAGCATTTACAGCCCGGAATATAAATATGGTCCAAAAGTCGTTTGTATTGGTCAAGGGCAATTGCTCCCATCAATAGAAGAAGAAATTAAAGATAAAGAATTTAATAAAGAAATAGAAATAACTCTCCCTCCTAAAAAGGCATTTGGTAAAAAAGACCCAAAATTACTGCAGTTAATTTCTATGTCTCAATTCAGAAAACAAAAAATAAATCCTTATCCTGGCCTGCCAGTTCATATTGATAATTTAATGGGAATCGTAAGAACTATCAGCCCCGGAAGAGTAATAGTTGATTTCAATCATCCGTTAGCCGGCAAGCACATATTATACAAGATAAAAATTTTAATGAAAGTTGAAGACTTAAAAGAAAAAGCGGATTCTATAATCTCAAGATATAATTTTGAATTCTCCTCAGAGTTAAAAGACTCAGAATTGTTAGTAAAGACAGAATATGATTTAAATGAAAAGTTAAAAGAGGACGCTGTTAAGAGGACTATAGAATTATTACCTATAATTAAGAAAGTGAATTTTGTAAAAGAATAATCTTTATATATGAAGTAAGTATTATAAATATTTGAGGGGTTAAATATGGATACTATAATAAGAGATGCCAATGAAAGAAAAGAAGTTTCTGGAAATCTTTTTGATTCTGAAAAATCGTCTTATGATGGGTCCTTTGATGAATCCAGCTCGGTAAATGATATTGACAGGGAATTAGAACAATTATTATCAAAACAAACCGCAAAAATAAAAGTTGTTGGTGCAGGCGGTGCTGGTAACAATACTATAGATAGGGTAAAGGAAGTTGGAATTACCGGAGCAGAAACAATCGCAATAAATACTGATGCGCAAGACCTTCTTTATACTAAAGCAGACCAAAAAATTTTGATTGGTAGAGAAGTCACTGGCGGGCTTGGTGCAGGCTCAATTCCGAAAATAGGCGAGGAAGCTGCTCACGAATCCGAACATGATATTAAAAAAAAATTGCAGGGTGCAGATATGGTTTTTGTAACCTGCGGTCTTGGAGGAGGAACAGGTACCGGCTCAGCTCCTGTAATTGCCGAAATAGCAAAAAAAATGGGATGCTTAACAGTTGGGATTGTAACATTACCATTTATAATGGAAGGGCAGAGAAGATATGAAAATGCTGTTATTGGTTTAGAAAAATTAGAAAGAATTGTTGATACTTTAATTGTTATCCCAAATGATAAGTTATTAGAATTAGCTCCCGATTTGCCTTTGCAAACAGCGTTTAAAGTAGCAGATGAGATTCTAACAAACTCTGTAAAGGGCATAGCAGAATTAGTAACAAAGGCTGGATTAGTCAATTTAGATTTTGCGGATATTAAAGCTGTAATGGGAGACGGAGGAGTTGCTATGATTGGTGTTGGAGAAAGCGATACTGAAAATAGGGCTCTAGAAGCTGTAGAAAAAGCAATTAATAATCCTTTATTAGATGTTGATATCACAGGGGCAACAGGAGCTTTAATTAATGTCTCAGGCGGTCCTGATATGTCCTTAGATGAAGCAAGAAAAGTTGTTGAGGCAGTTTCTCAAAAGTTAGATGAAGATGCCAGAATAATCTGGGGAGCTCAAATTTTAGATGATTTAGAGAACACTATTAGGGTTATGTTAATAGTTACAGGGGTTTCATCGCCTCAAATCTTCGGATCTAGGTCAAAAATGCCTCAAAAAAAGAAAAAAGAAATTGAGGAAGAATTAGGGATAGAATTCGTGGATTAACTCTGATTTCATAAGCGCAATTTGTAAAATTAATCAATAAACTTTATAAACCCGTTTTTTCTTCTTTTTTTGAATGGAGCCTGATGAAAATCAAACTCTCTTTACAAAATTTAAGAGTTTTTTGACTCAGTGTAAAAGAGTTTTCAGAATTACTAAAAAACCTTCAATGGAAGAATTTAAAGTAATTGTTAAAATATCAGGATTAGGAATAGCAATAATAGGCATTGTCGGATTTTTAATCCATATGCTTTGGATATTAATAAAGCCATGACACAAATATTCGCATTAAGAACAACTGCAAATCGGGAAGACCAAGTAATGGATTTTATAATCTCAAGAATCCAAAAGGGTGGAATCATAATTTACTCAATCATACGGCCGCATGGTATGAGGGGTTATATCTTCTTAGAAGCAGATTCAGAACAAGAAGCAAATGAAGCATTCCAGGGTGTACCTTATGCTCGCGGTTTATTGCATAAGCCTGTAGAGATGTCTGAAATAGAGCCTATGTTAGAACAGGCAAATGTTCAAATGAATATTGAAAAAGGAGACATTGTTGAAATTATCTCTGGTCCTTTCAAGAGAGAAAATGCAAAAGTCACAAGAATCGATCAAGATAAAGAAGAGGTTATTGTTGAGATTTTAGAAGCGGCAGTTCCAATCCCTATTACTGTTAAATTAGATTCTGTTAGAGTTATAAGAAGAGATCAAGGAGATGGAAATGCCTGAGACTACAGTTGATTTAATGGTAGAAGGCGGAAAAGCAACAGCAGGTCCTCAAATGGGGCAAAGCTTAGCTCCTTTAGGCGTAAACATCCAAGATATTCTTAAAAAAATAAATGAAAAAACTTCAGCATTTAAAGGGATGAAAGTTCCTGTAAAGGTTATAGTCGATACAGCTACAAAAAAATCAGAAGTAGAAGTAGGCTCACCTCCTATATCTGAATTAATCAAAGGAGAAATTTCTATAGATAAAGGATCTGGAGAACCAAATAAAAAGAAAATTGCAAATTTAAGCATCGAACAGGTAATCAAGCTTGCAAAAATGAAAAGAGATTCGATGTTGGTAAATGATTTAAAATCTGCAGTCAAATCTGTAATTGGTAGTTGTAATTCTACCGGTGTAATTATTGAAGGTAAAAATGCTAAAGAAATAAATGAAGACATTGAAAATGGCATATTTGATAAAGAAATTAAAGAGGGCATTACAGAAACACCTGCAGATAAAAAAACAAAGTTAGCCTCTCAATTAAAAGAAGTTCAACAAAGAATAGAAAAAGAACTAGCAAAAGAAAAAGCGGAGAAAGAAGCTGAAGAAGCGGAGAAGAAGAAGAGAGAAGAAGCTGAAGCAGCTGCAGCAGTAGAAACGAAGAAAGAAGAAACAGCAGAAGTTAAAGAACCAAAAGAAGAAACTAAAGAAGCTACTGAAAAAGCTCCTGTTAAAGAAAGTAAAAAGTAATTCTCAATAGACCATTTAAGACAGATATCTTAACTATAATAAGACAAATGACTTAATAGACTAACAGAAAGTTTATAAAGACAAATGACTTAATTATAATAAGACAAATGACTTAAAAATGAAAAAAGAAAAACATGAAGAAATATTGAAAGAGGTACTTGACGAAATTGGTTCTGCTTTGAATGATAAAAGGGGATTATTATCTCATCAAAGAAGGCTTGCTTTCTCTCTTTCATTGGGAGCAGTAAATCTTATTGAATTATATTTCCATAAATTGAGTATAATTAAAGAGGGAACGCAAATTGATCATACTTGGTTTAAAAGAAGTGAAAACCGAATTTTAGAAAAATTACAAACACAAATAACCGGCCAAATAGATTCTATTGAAAATATTAAAAAAATAATTGATATCGCAAAACAAATAGAAGAAAAAAGAGATGATTTAGCTTATGGAGCTCCTGCTAGTGATAAGATCCTACAGGAAAAAATAAATTTATTCTTTATGTTAAAAAAGGTGGTAAAATGTTAAAACAATATGCGAGTTATTTTGTATCTTATTTTCTAAATAACTTAAAGAGTTTAGAAAATATAAAAAGAATAATCCTCTATGGGTCAGTTGCTAGGTCTGACGAAGATAAAGAAAGCGATATTGATATATTTATTGAAGTTAAAGTTAAAAATAAAAAATTAGAAAAAGAAATAAGGAAAATAGAAAAAGAATTTTACCAGAGCCGTGAAGCTTTATTATTTAAATTAAAGAATGTTGACAATGAATTTAGTATTAAGATCGGGAAGCTTGATGAATGGAAAAATCTTCAGAGGTCAATTGCTTCTACAGGCATTGTTTTGTATGGGAATTATCAGGCAACTAAATTACCCAATGATGTTAAACATTCGATAATTGTTTATTGGAATAAGATAGGAAGAAATAGGGGTGCCTTTTTGAATAAGTTATATGGTTTTCATGTTAACAAAAAATATTATAAAGGACTATTGGATAAGTTTGATGGTAAAAAAATGGGTAAAAGTTGTATTATAGTTCCTATAATATACAAAACAGAGATATTTGATTTATTAAAAAATTATAAAGTTGAAGCAAAAATACAAGAGGTTTTTGTTGGATAAGACACTGTCAATGCTGAATCTTCCGTGATTTTCTAAATAAAAACATTTATAAATATTGGTATATACGTATATACAATGTTAGAAACCAAGATAGTTCAAAAATTTGGAAACAGCGGGCACATAGTCTTGCCAAAAGAATATATAGGCAGAAGAATAAAATTTACAACAGAAACAAAAACTTTCTCTCAAATAAAATCTGAAATTATAAGTATATTGGAGCCTTATTTAGAACATATTTTAGGCGTATATCTATACGGATCTTATGCAAGGAATGAGCAAACTTTAGAATCGGATATAGATATTTTAGTTATAACTGATAAAAAAATTAAAATACAAAAGGAAAATTATGAGATTATCTCAGTGACCTTAAAAGAAATAGAGAGCACATTAGAATCGAATGCTATGTTGGTATTACCAATAATCAAAGATGCAAAACCTATAATTAATAATACTCTTCTGGAAACATTAAATAATAAGCAATTTGAGATCAAGAAATCTATCAAATGGTTTAAGGAATCAACAGTAGAAAGTATAAAAAGCGCAAAGGAATTAATTGAATTAGACAAGTTAGAAGGAGAATATATCTCTTCATATAGTATTATTTATTCTTTAATTCTAAGGCTACGAGGAACATATTTAATTAAATGTTTGTCAAGTGGTAAAAAATTCTTTAATAAAGATTTTAAAAAATGGTTATTAAAAAAAATATCAGATGAAGATTTTAATAATATGTATAAAACGTACCAAAAAGTAAGAGATAAAAAGAAAGTAAAGGGAATAAAGATAAAGATAAAGTCCGCCATTTGTCTACTAGATTTTTTAAAAGAGGAGATCGAAAAAATTGAATAGGAAAAAAAGATTGAAGAAAGGAATAGTATCAATTGAGAAACAATTAGTCCTGCATAAAGAAAAGAAGGATGAAGCAAAAAGGAATAAAAAATTCGAGTTGGTAGAATATTATAAAAGAGAAATAGAAGCTAAGAAAGAGGATAAGGAGTATAAAGAGAGGTTGCTTAAGAAAAAATAATTCTAAGTTTTATTTTTCCAAATCTATTGTTTCTTAACAAAACATTTATAAGTAACTTATTGTAACTAAATACTATAAATTTTATTAAAAAGGTGAAATAATTAACAAAAAAATAACTAAAAGTTACCAAAAAGATATCCCTGTAAAGATTGATGCGGAATTAAAAGAGAAGGTAGAAGGATTTATCACAAAGGGAGAAAACCGGTTTGAATATCCATCTGTAAAAAATTTCATTGACAAAGCAGTTCTTAAAATGTTAAA
>JAGVZL010000001.1 GCA_018302505.1 Candidatus Woesearchaeota archaeon
GCTTATTTACTGACCGCAGAGTTATCGGGCGAACCATTGCAGATGGGCAAGCACCTTCTGCGTTCAGATGTAAAAGCTGCAACGTGGCATAATTTCAAGCTGGAAAAGAAAGGAAGTAAATATACGGCTGTAGTTGTTCTCGATATATGATTATAGCCGTAGATCGCAAAGTAAAAAAGTAGGAAATTTTAACAAATAAAACGTAAAGTTTATAAATAATCACCACTTTAGAGTTAATATGAGATACAAACCAATATCCTATTGTTTTGAAGGAAGATCAGAGTCAGATAAAGAAGATATAAATATTAGGGGTTGGGTTTATAGGCTCAGGACGCAAAAGGATAATATTTTTCTTACACTAAGAGATTCAACAGGTATCATACAATGTATACTTCCAAGAAACGAAGAAAATGAGAAAATAACAATTGAATCTTCAGTTGAATTATCTGGAAAAGTAGTGTCTGATAGTAGATCACCGGGAGGATACGAATTACATGATGTCTCTATGAATATAGTAGGATTAGCAGATGATTATCCAATTAGAAAAGATTTTTCTACAGAATTTTTAAATGATGTTAGGCATTTGTGGAATCGTTCTAGAAAAATGCAAAATATTTACAAAGTTAGACATGAACTTTTAAAAAGTGCTAGAGAATGGTTTGATAAATCTGGATGGTATGAAGTAAGTCCACCTATATTAAATAAAAGCGCATGTGAAAGTGGCTCAACATTATTTGAAGTCGATTATTTTAAAGATAAAGCGTTTTTATCTCAATCTGCACAATTATATTTAGAAGCTATGATCTATACTTTAGAAGATGTTTGGTCTTTAACCCCTTCTTTTAGGGCAGAAAAATCAAAAACCCCTCGACATCTTGCAGAATATTGGCATTTAGAAGGAGAGAAAGCGTGGACTAATTTTGATGAAATTTTGGAGATTGAAGAACAGCTAATATCTTATATAGCTAATAATATTGCTGAAAAAAGATCTGAGGAACTTAAAGCACTTGGGAGAAATCCAGAAGACCTTAAAAAAATAATCATTCCTTTTGATAGGATTCCTTACGCAGATGTTATTAAATTTTTACAGAAAAAAGGTAAGAACATTAAATTTGGAGATGATTTAGGTGCAGATGAAGAAAGATTGCTTACAATAGATAGAGATAAACCTGTATTTATTTATGGATGTCCAAAGAATATAAAACCTTTTTACACAAAGATAGACCCTAAAGACGAAAAAATGGTTTTATCTGCTGATATGATTGCACCTAACGGATTTGGTGAAATAAGTACGGGTGGACAAAGAGAAGAAAACCTCGAAACAATTGTTAATAGAATCAAAGAAGAAGGATTTAGTCCTGATGATTATTCGTGGTATTTAGATTTGAGGAAATATGGAAGTGTTCCTCATTCAGGATTCGGATTCGGTGTTGAAAGATTATTACGATGGATTTGTAACGTAGAACATATTAGAGATACAATTCCTTTCCCAAGAACAATGAAAAGATATTATCCGTAATAAAATGTTAGGTCCTTACACAGCAAACAAAGATAGAACGATTGAATATAAAGGGAATAAGATTTTCCCTCCTATTAGAGATGTAAATAGAGTAAACATATCGGTTTCAGATATTGAAAAAAGGGTTAAATCACTACATGACGATTTAATGTGGCCAGCAATATCAAGAATCAACAACACAATAAATACTACAATTACAAATTATTTTAATTCTATTGGAGCTCTCTTTATGCCTTTACCTATAACTACAAGAATGATATCTTCTCCGGGTGCAGTTTATGGAAAAGAAGCTATTAATTATACTACAGATACTTCGCCTATAACTTTAAAATGGTTCAATTTGCCAAAAAAAGTATTTTTGACTGAATCTTCTCAGATATATTTAGAATTTGCTTTATTACAAAAAGAAATAGACCACGTTTTTGCAAATTATCATTCTTTTAGGAAAGAAGAATCTGATGCAACACACCTATCAGAATTTCATCATGTAGAATATGAAGGAAAGGTATCTCAAAAAAGGAATCTCGAAATAATAAATGGTATGTTAAAAAATATTGTATCTGATTTGATTAATTATAATTCGAAAGATTTAGAATGTTTTATTGAGGATAGAAAAATTAGGGACTTAGAAGGTATGTTTTCAAAACCAATACAAATAATTACATTAAAAGAAGCCTTGAGTCTTTTATATAAAGATACTAAAAATCAAAAGTACAAAAAGTTTACTCTAAGAAATTTTGGCTCTTGGGAAGAAGTAAGATTAACTGAGATTGTCGGTGATATAGTTGGAGTGTCTGAAATGCCTTTGTTAGAGGTGCCATTTTATCATGCTATGAAAGATAATACCAAACCAAGAGTTGCAGATAATACAGATATTATTTGGCCTGGATATAGAGAGACGGTTGGAAGCGGGCATAGAGTAAGATCTTTGTCCGAACTTGAAGAAAAAGCAATAATCTTTAATTTACCAAAAGAAGACTATGAACCTTATCTTCAATCAAGAAGATTTTCAGACTACAAAGAAACATCGGGTTTTGGAGTGGGGTGGGAGAGACTTATCCAAGGTATATTAGAAATGCCTTTTATTTATTCAGCTTCATTATTTCCAAGAATTCACAATACTTTAAAACCTTAAAATGGAACCACTTAACCTATCACTAGATGAGATTGAAGGTTTGGATTATTCTAGATTTGTTTCCTTGATTGATGAAAGAAACAGGTGCTCTGGAGGAGTAAAGACAGTTCACGAGGTTATAGTTAACAGCGGGATTAATAGAAAAAGTAATGTTCTAGAAATTGGATGTAATACGGGATTTACTTCAATTAACCTTGCATATCTCTCAGGCTGTGACGTTACAGGAATAGACATTAATGAACGGTCACTAGAATTATCCAGACAATATGCTCAAAGGAATAATTTAGAGAACAAAGTTAATTTTTTACACGAAAATGCTGAAGCTTTAAGTTTTCCAGATGAAACATTTGATTTAGTATGGGCAAGCAATGTTACCTCTTTTTTGAAAAACAAAAATTCTGCGATATCTGAATATTTACGAGTTTTAAGAACGGGCGGAACTTTAACAATAATCCCAATTTATTATATAAAAAATCCACCAATTGAGTTAGTTTCTGAAGTTTCAAGAGCTATTGGCAATAAAATCGGGATTTATACTAAGCATTATTGGAAAAAATTATTTGAGGGCGTATCAGAAACTTCTGATGTACCTCTTGAACTTTATTATGAAAGAGATTTTGTATATGAAGATGTTAAAGGTAGGATAGATACTCTTATTGACACAATTTTGGACAAACCACATATGGTTGTGATGAGTAATACTCAAAAAGAAGCGGTATGGAAGAGAGCTAAATATTTTTACAATTTATTTAATGAAAATTTAGAGCTTTGCGGATATTCTATTTTCTTATATCAAAAAAGAAAAGAAAAGGATGAAAAAGAACTATTTTTAACTAAAAAGGTAGAAGATGATTAAAATTTTTGACTCACAAATGAATTTTGGTAGGAATATATTTGGCCCAGATTCTACTATAGAAGATTATTTAGATAACGCACATACTAAGGGTATTATTAGAACTATAATGATCCCCACAGGAACTCATGAATTAAAACTTCCTGATGGAACTATTGAAAAGTCATGTATATGGTCTAAAGACTATGGCAAGATCGCTTTTAGAAGAATTTTGTTAGATGAAAACAAAAATATCCTAGAAGAACAAGTAAATCCGACGAATCCATATTCTTTGATGAATACATTTTGTTATAATAAACTCAGAGAATTAAATGTGGAACACGATAAGATAATGTTTTATTTTTGTCCAAAACTCCATCCAACTTTAGATGAAGAATCTGAAATTAGCAAATACTTAACTCTCAAAGAAGTAGTTGCTTTTAAAATTCAAGGAATTTCTTCTTATACTACTCTTAAAGATGTCCCAGCTTGGTTAATCGATCTTCTCAAAACGAGCGATATACCCCTTATGATTCATACAGATTATAGGGTCAAAAAAAGAGGAGATGGATTAGATAGGATAATAAGAAATAACAAAGCATCTCAATGGGCTAAGTGAGCTGTTCAAAATAATTTAAGATGCTATTTGGCTCACTGTTTATACTTAGATCCTGAAGCAATAGATATTGTAAATAATTCAGAACAATTTATAGTAGGGCTCGGATCGGATCTTATGCTCAGTCAAGAAAAAAATAGTCTCGCCGTCCAAAATGTAGATTATTTAACTTACTTATTTAATAAAGTTAAACCAGAAAAGATTTGTTTTAATTATGATTATCGTTGGAATGTTAGTCAGAGAGGAGAATGGAATAATCTTGATTGGGATTCTCCTAAGAGGATAATTGAATGCGTTAAAAGCATCGGGATTACGGAAAGGTATCTAAAAAACATATTTTATGGTAATGCTACAGATTTTTTTAAGATACATTAAGAATAAAACAACTGTTTTGGCGGAAAAATCTTATATCTTTTAACGATCATGGTGTTAACCTAGTCATTGTTCTGGGGAACGGTATAGCGTTTTTAATATTGTCCAGATTACATATCCATTGTACTAACCTTTCTACTCCAAGGCCAAAACCTGCATGAGGAACAGAACCATACCTTCTCGAATCAAGATACCAGTCAGATTTACCAAGGTTTATTTTTGCTTTTTTCAGTCTTTCGATTATTTTATTTAAATCTGGTTCTCTTTGGGACCCATCTATAACTTCTCCAATACCAGGAGCTAATATATTAAAGTTCATTCCTAACCCCGGATTTTTTGGGTCCTCTCCATGATAAAACTTAAGTATTTCTAATGGATAATTCGTAACAATCACGAAATTATTGAAATACTCAGCTAATCTTTTTTCCTCTTTAGCACCAAAATCGTCACCGTACTTTATGTTGTACCCTTCTTCAGATAATTTCTCAATTGCTTTTCTATACGTGATTCTTGGAAAAGGAATTTCGATCTTTTCCAAGCGATTTTTGTTGAGTTTTAGAGTTTCTAATTCTTTTTTATTTTTTATTAAAACATTCTTAATAACGTTCTGAACACACCCCTCTGCAACTGTAATTATCTCTTCCATATCTGCCCAAGCAGCTTCAACCTCAAAATGCCAAAATTCTGTTAAATGCCTACTTGTTTTTGATTTTTCTGCCCTAAAAGAAGGAGCCATAGCATACACTTTTTCAAATGCAGAAACTAAATTTTCAGCATAGAATTGCCATGATTGAGTTAAGTGTGCCGTTTTCCCAAAGTAATTAAATTTAAACACTTCAGAACCTCCCTCACTTGTTTCTCCACTAAAACTTGGAGCTTCAACCTCAGTATAACCTAAACTTCTAATATATTCGTGTAATGCTCCCATCACGGTGGACCTAATTTTTAATGATGCACTTAACTTTCTACTTCTTATGGCAAGATTTCTTACATCCAAAAGAAATTCTTCGCTCTGATATTTGTTAATGGGGAAATTCTCACTTGTACCTACAATTTCGATTTCGTCAACATCAATCTCAAAATTCGTTGGTGCTCTCTTATCTTTTTTAATTGTCCCAGAAATTTTCACGCTAGCTTCAATTTGTAATTTATCTATTTCACCCCATTGTTTTTCAAATTTTTTTCTCTCAAAAACGCATTGGATTATATCTGTTGAATCGCGCAAAACGATAAATTTAACTTTGCTTGACCCTCGTTCACGATAGACCCATCCACGCAATGCTACTTTTCCTTTCCCAATCCTCATTGCCTCTTCAATTGAGACATACTCTTTTTTATACATAATTTTAGCTATCTGTTAGAGTTTAAAAATGTTATACTTCATCGTTCATAAATCTTCTTTGCAAGTTTAGCAAGGTCCTTATCATCAGCCTTTTCACCCATTAATGTGGTGATATACCCTTCATATTTTTTAAAAAAGATTTTTTTGTCTGCCCAAGTTTCTACAAATTTGTCTTTTAAACCATATAATGGATATAATTTTATGTGGATGTGGTCTATGCCCATACCTTCCATTACCATAGCAACTCTTTTCACATCTAATTTTTTCTCAAGATGTTTTGCAATCTTTTTCGATATTAACATAATATTAATGTAAGCTTCTTTAGGCATATCAAAGGCATCAGAATGATAATGTATCTTTGGAACAATGAGGGTCATACCATTCGTATTTGGGCGTATATCTAAAAAAGCTAAATAATTCTTATCCTCATATACTTTATGACAAGGAACATCTCCTTTAACAATTTTACAAAATACGCAATCTTTCATTTTCCTTAATTTACTTATTTATCTATTTTTATATACTTTCCGATATTTTCCTTATTTTCCCATTTACTGTATAAGAAACATTTATATCACTAAAACGCAGTTTTGCGCCATGTTTCAAGTGCCAACGAAAAGACCTCCATTAACGAAGTTAAATGATTATTCTTGGGAAATTTCTAAAGATTACAAGAACGATGCACCAAAGATGCAAGTGCCGGCTAGAATTTTCGCATCTAAGAAATTGTTAGACGAAATGGATTTAGCAGTTTACGAGCAGATCAGCAACGTCGCGGCTCTGCCAGGAATTGTAAGTCCAGGTGGGATCGGTTACGACATAAATTGCTTAGATGGAGATACAAAAATATTAACTGAATTTGGATATAATCGAAAAATAAAAGAATTTGAACCTAGGGCTATTGTTACAAATACTATTGGTCCGCGATTACCAACGTTAGGCAATAAAACAATTGAAAATAAAGACATATTAGCTTTTATGAAAAAACAAACAAACATTATTTTTGAAATAACTACTGAATCTGGCTTGAAAATTAAAGCTACTGCAGATCATCCATTCTTAACAAAAGCAGGTATGCTGGAGCTAAGATGCCTTAAAAAAGGAACACAGCTGGCAATTAATTTGTTTGAGGGAACAGAATACGAAGAACTATCAGATACTATATTGATTGACGAAATTGATTTGCCTTTAACTAGGCAGGAACTTAATGAATTAAAAAAACGCAGTTTGCTGCCTCTAAAAGAATCAAATCCCAAACTTCCTTATTTGGCAAAGTTATTTGGTTATATTTTAGGAGATGGAACAATTTATTTCAGCAATAACAAAGGATTTGTTAATTTCTATGGAGCCGAAAACGATTTGAAAATTATACAGAAAGACTTATCGGAATTAGGTTTTACTGGAAGTATTTATTCCCGCCAGCGCAGACATAAAATAACTAGTCAGTATGGAACAAGAGAATTTGAAAATGTAACTCACGAACTGCATTGTAGTTCGAAATCATTGGCTAAATTATTCGTAGGATTAGGTATGCCTACTGGAATTAAAACCAATACTAATTATTTAGTACCAAATTGGATACTGAATTCAAAGAAATGGATAAAGCGTTTGTTTTTAGCAGGATTTTTTGGAGCTGAATTATCGTCTCCAAGCGTTCATACTAAGACTGGTTTTTATGCGCCAGTGCTTTCGCAAAATAAATTAGAGACATTAGAAGAAAATGGCAGAGAATTTATGATACAAATAATGCAGCTTCTGGAAGAATTTAATATTAATGTTAAGAAAATTTCAACGCGCAAGGAACATTTTAATAAATTCGGTAAAACTATTAGGCATAGATTAATTATTTCTGCAGAAGAGAACAATTTGCTTAAACTCTGGAGAACAATAGGTTTTGAATATAATAAAAAACGAACTAATTTAGCTAATATAGCGTGTCTTTATATCTTACTAAAGAAAGCAGAGAACAGAAAAAGAAAAGAACTAGCGAAAAAAATCAAAGATTACAAGAATAAAGGATTACGATTAACAGAAACAAAACGTCTGCTGGGTGGACAAATTAATGAGAGATTTATAATAAGACATTATTATGAAAATGCAAGTCAGCGGATAAGTCTTGATTTTATATCATTTAAAAATTTCAAGGAAGCTTGCTCGGAAGATATTATTAATTACGGAGTTATTTTTGATAATATAATTTCAATTAAAGAATTGCCGCATAACGATTATGTTTATGATTTTACAATAGCCGATAATCATAATTTTATAGCTAATTCAGTAGTTACGCATAATTGCGGAATGCGATTAATCAGAACAGATTTTACACTAAAAGAAATTGAACCGAAATTAAAACAGTTAGTTGATAGCTTATTTAGATTAGTTCCAGCT
>JAGVZL010000002.1 GCA_018302505.1 Candidatus Woesearchaeota archaeon
TAATTTTAATAGCTGAATCATTTGCATTTTTATTGACATTATTCATAGCTGTAAAAATAATAAGAAGGAAAAAATGAAATTAATAACTATCTCCATTTTAATATTGATTTCAGTAGCATCAGCTTTGGCAATAACCGGTACAAATGATCAAAATAATATAAACATAACAAGAGGGCAGATTAGTTTTGCACCAATAGTATTCAATGAAACAATAAGTGTGAGAGGTTCAGCACAATATATAGCCGGATTAGGAAATGACACATCAATGCAAACAAGATTTGGTATATTAGTCATAAATGAAATTCCAGATACACCTACCATAATTCAACCTACAAATGACAGTTATAAAAGCTATAATGAAATAGAATTTGAATGGACTGCTGAAGATCAAAACAACGATACATTAACATCCTTATTTGAATTATTCAACGATACAGAATTTACTCAAGTTTATCATAGGAATTTTACGTTAGAAGAAACAAACTATAATGTCACAATTCCTGAAGAAATGACTCTATACTGGAGAGTAATGGTAAATGATACTAGTAAAAATTCATCCTTCTCAGAAATAAATACAATCACGATAGATACCACCCCACCGACTAATTTTAGTTTATCATCTCCAGCAAATAATACTCAATCAACAGATACAACTCCTGAATTAACCTGGACACCAACAACAGAATTATACCTATCCAACTATACTGTGGAATTATGCGATTCTGCCGATTGTGGAAACACCACATTTTTAGGGGCAACATCTGGAAATTCATTCTCTAATTGGACTTCAGAAACATCTTTGGATGCAGCAAAAACATATTATTGGAGAGTAAGAGTATTTGATAAAGCAAATAATAATAATGTTTCAGATGATGTATTCCTGTATATCCTTGAAGCCTCAACAACAGATACAGTAACAGTAACCACTGGAGGTGGAGGTGGAGAGAGAATAGGCGGTTCAGGAACGCAATTATTCTCATTAAGTATTATTTCACCGCCAGATATTACATTAGTAAAAGATAATACAATAACAATTCCTTTAACAATAAAAAACCCGGCAAGGTTAGTAACGCTTAGGGGCATAACTCTAAGCATCGTCTCAGATTCAGAAGAGATAATACCAGCATTAGGACAAACATCAATAACTCAGTTAACACCTGGGCAGCAAACAATAGTTCCTTTGACATTAACTGCGATAGGACAGCCCGGAGCTTATGGTATGACTATCACTGCAACAGTCTCCTCTCCTGATTTCGTAGATAAAGTAAGAATCTTAGCCAATTTAATAGAAGCAGGGGCGGCAACATCAGTTGAGAATTCAAGACAGTTAGATTTCGCAAAGGATTTAATCAATGGAAATCCGGAATGTTTGGAGTTAAAAGAATATATAGACCAAGTAGAAGAAGCATTAAATTCAGGAGACTCAGATAAGGCATTCTCAATACTTGAAGCAACAATATCTAATTGCCAGCAATTAATCTCAACTGAAAAATCATCATTAACATCAGCAATAACAGGTTCTGCATTTGAAGTATCTTATTTACTAAAAGAAAATCAAACAGTGGTAATTCTAACAGTTGAAACATTAGCCTTTTTATTAGTAGTGGGCATAGCAATAAAAGTAATAAGAAAAAAGAAAACTACCACATCCAAATCCTAAATATTTTTGGATTATATGTTTCCAAATCTGAACTTATTATTACAGCACTTGTATATAAATTCTTTTCTCCGCTCCCTGTAACTTCAGGAGGGAGGTTGCAGTTATTAGCATCGCAGGATTGAACAATATATCTATCCTTAAATCTGCTTGGCAAGCTATTATCAATATAAGATTTCAGGTCTTTATTTAAACAGGGATTATTTCCACCATCTCCTGAGAAAACAAAATCTTGTGAAATTACGATACAGTTTCTAAACACATCATCCTGGCTCACCCCAGCTAGCAACCCTTCTTGTATATCTCTCATACTATCAACAAGACTAGTTTCTCCGCCAGTTTGTCTTACTGTAAACATAAAAATAAAAACTATCATCACAGCCAAAACTGCTTCTAAAGTTTTAATAAATCCTCTTTTATCCATAAATTATAAAATAATATTATACTATAAAAACATTACCATATTAATATTGTTATTAAAACAGGTTCTAAATCTCCATTTTCATTTACAACAACATTATATCTCCATTCATTGGAATAAACAGGAACATTACTGTCAGATTCAAAGCTATCGCAATTTACACTTCCCATTTTGCTGTAGCAAACATCGCTTCCTCCAAAATTAGTTAAAATTATTTTAAATTCTCTGCTGGAAGGAAAACCCCAATTAGAAGGATTAAATCCGGGCAGACTAAATCCGCTTAGTCCTTTTTTAGCTACATTTTCTCCAATAGAAACACCTGTGCAGTCAATAGGAGCTAAAGTTTCCAAAGGTCCTGGATTCGAATCGTAGCTAAAATCTTCAGAGCTTATAACCCAATACTCATTTTTTCCAGTGCCATAAATTTCTATATCTCCATTAGGTCTATGTCCAACTTCTACTCCGTCACTCAGTTTTACAGCTTTAAAATCATTAACCTCTAAATCAAAATTATAATATCCATTTGCAGCTGCACAGCCACTTGCAACTACTAAAGTCTTAAGAACCTCAACGTCATGATCTTTTTCTATATTATTCTTAACTATGCTAACTAAAGTATCTTGCTCAAATACTGGCTCATATCCTGGTTTAATCCAAACTAATAATAATAAAACATAAACTATAAAGATACCAATACTAATCACCCAATCGATATGGCTGGTGCCTCTTTTACCCATAAAAAATACTTATTTTCTAATATATATAAATCTTTACAACTATTTCTTATAATTGTTCATGGTGGAGCAACAGTTAGTATTATCAATAAACTAATAACTATCAAAGCAACACTATGTTTTACTCCATATTTTATGCTTCCTTCAGAAAATTTACCTATCATAAGTCCGGCAAAAAACCCCTGAATTATTATTAAACTTAAAAATATCCTTTTAAAATTTAAGTTGACATTAGCTTCACCAGTCCCTTCAATTATCCCCGCTCCGCTTAACCCACCCTGCATTCCTTGAATCATCCCTTGAATCATCGGAACTAGCTTGACTTCCATAACAAGCATTATAGCTATAAAGATAAAAAAGACAATATAGCCTTGGACAATTTGGGAAAATATGCTGCTTTTTCTTTCTTCTTTTAAAATATTAATACTTACAACAGAATTAACAACACTCTCTAAAACTTCCACCATTTCTCCGCCACTTTTTTCAGCTTGCAATAAAACATTTACGCTTCTTTTAATAACCCTATTCCCTGTATCCTTCGCGAAAGTTAAAAAAGCATTAGTAATGGGAATGCCCCACTCAATCTGATTAGCCAATTTTCTTGTATGTTCAGTTAAATATCCAAAATCTTTATCTTTTAAATTAATAATAGACTGTGTTATAGGCAATCCCGATCTTACTCCATCAACCAAAGCTCTTATATATTCAAGCCATTCAATCTCAATTAGTTTCTGTTTTTTATTATCATTCAAAAATTTCAAAAAGATAGGCAATCCAACCAAAGCTAAAGATAAAATCAAACCAGTATAAAACCACCTAGTTCCGAATAATAAAATAAAATTAACAGGAACCAAAGTTACAAACAATATAAATGTGATTATATATCTTATTTCCATTTTTACAGCTCCGGTTGAACAATATTAAGGAATATTATAAATGCGATATTAAAAGCAGGTACAATGAAATAAATGCCTAATTTTTCAATAAACCCTATATCCAATCCGCCTAATTTGTTTCCAACTAAAGATATTAAAACTAAAACTATGATAAACAATAAAGGTGCTGCGATTAAAACAGCAGTATAAATATCTGAGTAGGTAGCTAAAGTCTCAACATATTTTTTTCTGTCATTTTTATAATTAATAAAAGTATCATCAGCTTTATTTTGTAAATATAATCTCAAATCTCCTCCAGTCTCAATTGTATTCCTTAACCCATTTAATAATTCTTTAAAATCTTTGCTTGGTGTAGTCTCAGCAACGCTTCTTAAAGCAGTGCTTAAATTATAGCCAAAAAGATTAACATAGTTCATAATTCTTTTTATTTCTCCGGATAAAGCTTTATATTCGCTGCTTTTTAATAAAGTATCAAAAGTTGTAGTTAAAGGAGCCCCGCTGCCGGCAATAGAAGCCATATGCATTATTGCAAAGGGTAATTCATTCTTAATATCCTTCCTTCTTCCATCAATAACAACTCTCGGCCAATAATAAAATCCAGCCAGCAGTCCAGCAGTCCCTAAGATTGTAATAAATAAGTATTGGACTATTGAAAAAAAACTATTAATTCCAGAGAAAACTATCAAAAACATATAAAGAAAGATAAAAAATAAAACAGAACTTAAGAAAGCCATATTAATATAGGTATCAGAAAATATTTTCATACCACTTATCATTAAATTACTATATAAGTCACGAAATATTTCAGGATATTTCTTTGTTATTTTAGTAGTTATTTCCTTAAAAAGCTGATTTGAAAGCTGGCCATAAAAATTCCTCTCATATAAGGTATATTTTTCTTTTATATCGTCCGGTTGTTTGTTAGATAATTCTTTTAAAAAAATCTTTGCTTTTTTGCGATCTATTAAGTTTTCAACATTGTCTTTTTTAACAACTTTTATTTCAAAATGTCTAAGAATTTTATTATTATATTCTCCAACCTTTTGAAGCATCTCTTTTATCTCAGAATCATATCTTGATAAAGCCTCATTTTCTTCCTTACCCTTTAATAATTTTTGAGATTCTTTTTTATATTCATCATCCCTTATTTTATCACCTAAGAATTTAGTCTTTAGACCTATACTTCTCCCTTCGGTAGAGTCTTTCTTTCCTGTAATAAGTTCTATCCTATCTAAAAGCTTATCCGCTAATTCAATATCTCTTTTAAGGTCTTCAAACGGCATATTGTATCTCTTTCCTAATCTCTTGGTCTATTTTTTGGCTTATCTTCTCAATTTCTTTCCTAATAGCACCCATATTATTTTGAATAGAAATTAATTTTTTATTTCTGTCAGATAAAACATTCCTGTTAACCCCTTCTTCCCTATATTTACTCTTCAATACATTGATATCATTTTCAATCTCATTCTTCTCTTTCTCTAAATTAAAGTATTCCTCTCCTTTCTCTCTTATCTTATCAAAACCATTTCTTATATTTTTTAGACTCATTTAACAATTCCAAATTCTTTTAAAACAGATTGTGGATCTTTATAATATCTATGGATAATATTTTGAACTTCAGAAAATCCAGTTATTTTTCTTTTATATAATTCAACAAACAATCTTGCTCTGACCGTAAATTCATAATCTAGTTTATTTCTGGGAATTCCTTTTTTAGCAACAATTTTATCAAAAACATTGCTTTGTCTTTTAAACAAAAAGGTATCGTTCATAGGATTCCATTTAAAGGGAACATTAACCACAGCCTTTCCATTTTCTTCTACACTTAAAATTTCCTGGATAGCCCCTAATTTTCTTCTATCTTCTCCTTTTATTTTAGCATGGGTCATCAAACAGATAACATCTAATGTTTCAACCAGACTAGGAGATAAATTAATAGGGGGAGTTTGCAATCTTCTGATAACTGTATTAGCATCATCAGCATGCATAGTGGCCATAGAAGCATGACCGGAATTATGTAATAAAATTCCTCCAAATCCTCCAATAAAGTTTTGACATCCGGGAACAGAGATATCATAAACATATTCCGAATTCTTCAATCTAATTTTTTGAATATTTTTGATTTTATCAAGATAAATATCTTCAATTTTATAGGGATTAGGTCTGGGATTATCTCTTAATATTACTTTTTTGCGGATTAAAGTTACATATTTAAGAAATTCAGTAAGTTCATTAGTTGTATAAAAAATAATTCTATAATCAATATTTTTTCTATTTTTACCTTTGGAGCTTTTAATCCTTCCAACAATACCAAATACCAAAAGAAGTTTAGTTAGTCCATCCGCAAGCTGTCTGGAAATTGTGGAATAACCGACTAAATCCCTAGAAATCCATCCATCTCCATTATATAATCCAGACAAAAAAAATCCAATTTTTTCCTTATTTAAACCATAAATAAAATCGGGTATTTTTTTATTTTTTGACCCCTTGCCGCAATATTTCTTAATAAATTCAAATAAAACCTTATGTGAAAAAGAAAGCTCTGTAGCAGAACCGAATCCCCTATCAGTTATTCTCTCTCTTATTTTACTTCCAGCTACCGAAGCTATGCAATTTCTCATATCTTCCAAAATTTTTTTATTTTTATTATAAAGTCTAATACTGCTATTCCTGCCAGAATCATTTATAGTTCCATCAGACAAATAATATCCCAAAAGTTTTAAAAATTCTTTAGTGATTTTAAATTTAGCAGGATAAGATTTACTTTTTCTGAGAAATTTAACAGAAATTTGATTTATGTCATAGTTTATTCCAGCTTCGCTCATCAATTTCAAAAATTTCTCAGATTCTAGAGAAGATGGATTATTTTTTGTAAAATTTGCGTAATAATCAGATATTGCTTTTTGACATATCACATCACAAGATTTAACGTATCCAAGGTTCCCAACAGCTTTTCTTACATATTTCGGAGCAAAGACTCTTATTTCAGGCAGAAACTTAATTAAGTTAATATAATCTAAATCAGCATAACTATCAGGAAGTTTACCTGGTATAACTATTATATCGCCTTCATTTAAATCTTCTCCCCTTATAGGAATTATTTTTTGATCATATGTAAATAAAGAATGATCCTCGGTGATAGTTACCTCCCTTCCGCTTTTGGTTTGTATTTTTAATAACTTAATTCTAGGGTCATGTCTTATTTTACCTTGTACAGGCATAATCTTAACTTTCCCATCTTCTGGATCTATGCTCATGGATTTATACTTGATATCATCCTTCAAATCACTAATTGCAATATTTTTAGGATTCTCACTATTCAAAACCATTATTTTTTCATCTTCTCTTACAGAAGCCATACCTTGGAATAATACTGATGCTTCTTCTCCTCTAACTTCTCCAACAATCACATAATCAGGTCTCTGTCTAAAACTTTCTTTTAATAAATCAAACATAGTTACTGCCCCAGTTTTATCTTTTCCAGCTCCAACTCCAATTCTTGCTACACTTGGTAGCCAATTTTCATGCTCCAATCTCAATTCTCTTGAATCTTCTATAGAAACAATCCTCGCTTCAGGAGGAATAAAGAAAGCAATAACATTAATCAAACTTGTTTTACCACTTCCAGTTCCGCCAACAACTAATATATTACTGCCGTTCTCAACTAATAACCATAAATAAGCTAATATTTCCGGGCTTACACTGCCAATCTCCATTAATTTCACAGGACTCCAAGCTTCTCTAGTAAACTTACGGATTGTGAAGGTAGGTCCTTTTGAACTAACATCCTCAGTAAAAGTAGCGTTAACCCTAGAACCATCTTTGAGCTAACTTTTCAACAAAATCGCTTAACTCATCAAAATCATCAAAAATAATATTCGTTTTAATATTGCCGTATCTTCTATGAACAATATACAAAGAACTGCTCTTGCCATTACATTCAATATCTTCTATATAACCATCATTCATTAAAGGCTCAATTCTGTTTAATCCAATAAAATCTCTATAAATATAATACATCAATTTTAGATAGGAATTTCTTTCTAGCTTAATATTCATCTCATTTAACAGAATTTGGACGTTTTTCTCTAAAAATTCAATT
>JAGVZL010000043.1 GCA_018302505.1 Candidatus Woesearchaeota archaeon
AAGTAATAAACAATTGTAGGTGTTGTGCCAGGGGAGCCAGTAACTGATGTAATAACACCTTTTTTGTCAGTTGCTGTTTTATAAATAACATCAACTAATCTTCTTATGGCTTTTCCTGTGTTTTCATCAAAAACAGCATCAGCATCCCAGTATTTATTGTAAATATTTTTTGATTTAATAATTATTTTCTCATCCTCGGGATTTTTAATATATCCAGTATAAATTTCAATTAATTCTGCTTTTAGTTTTTTATAGTTAAGAGTTTTCATTCTCCAAATAAATAAGGATGAACTTTTCTATATTCTTCCTTCATTTCATATTCTTTTACTACTTCAATAATATTTATAAGCTTTAACATCATTAATAAATTATGCAAGCTTATAAAGTGTATTGGGAAAGACTTCAAACAGGTTATGAAGGAGATAATTATTATGGTGAAGTATTGCTTGCTTTGCCAGAAGTGAGAATAAAAATTCCATTTAGTAAATGGCATTTACTCCACCCCAATAGAGATAGTGTCTCTTTTGTAAAAAATATAAGAAATTTTGGAGATGGAAATGAGGGTTTTGGAGAAGGGGATACCGGATTAGAAATTTTAGCAACCTTAAACCTAGAGAAGTGGGAAAGGCACATGAAACAAGAAGGATCTAGGGATACTAATTATGGTTATATTCCTGTTGAAGTTAGTGATGATTTAGTAGGTTTATTAAGAAAAAAAATTGATGGTAAAACTAGTTTTGATGAGGAGATTGAGATTAATAGGCAATTGAAAGGTGTAATATTAAACTAAGTTTTTTACTAATACTCTGTTAAAAGGGAAGGGGCTCATCATCAACTATCGCTTCCACAGGTTTAATTTCTTTTTTCTTTGGAGATATGTCAATACCTTCTATTCCATCAACAGCATCCCTCAAAACATAATATCTAGCAAGCATTACAGCAACCGGCTCCTCTCCCGGGGCATATCTATCTAAAAATTCTTCCATAACTTTTCCATCTCCAGAATAAATAAATCCATCTCCAGAAACTTGATGTAAATATTTTAATAATGAATGTTTAGGATTATGTTCTTGCAGTCTTTGATATTCTGTAGTAACTAAATAAACTGCTGCATCTTGGTCTGAAGAAAAATCTGGCATTTTAATTTCCTCCTTCTCTTGAGTACTTTCCAAACCCACATCTTCTTCTTATTGCTTCATCACACATTTCAATACCCATTTCAACATATCCTTTCATCTCTTCTCGGGCATCTTTCTTTACTTTAGGTCCAATTAAATTACTATATCCTGTGCTATGTACTGGGACTATTACTTTCACCGTATCTACATGTCTAAATTCTTCTCCTTCTAAAACACCCAACTCTAATTCACCGAACTGTTGCTGTACCTGACTTAACTCTCTCTTTAATGGTTCAATCTTTTCTTGTTCCAAATCATCAGTTCCCTTTGTCCCATATTCCTGCAAAACGGGATACCTACTTCCTCTTTTACTATCTTCCAAACTATGACAAATACTATCTACAAGTAATCTCATTGGAATTCCATCATAATTATCATTTTCTGCCATTTTTTTAAACCCCCTTATCTTATTTTACTAATAAACAAACTTTTTAAGCTTTTCTAAGTCTTTCTTATTTTTAACTTCTGGAAATGTCTTAGAGACAAAACCGCATTTAGAACACATATCCTTCCGTATAAGGTTGACCTGTTACACTGTCTTCTCTAACAATTTCAATTCTAGTGCTTTTACATTTAGGGCAAAATTTTATATTCATGAAATTACACAAGGAAATTTACTTGATATTAGCTTTCAATTTCTTCCCACATGATCTCTTTGGATTTTCTACCAGTGATTTACAGGTCTTGTGCATTTCAATAAGAAACTTTTTGAAACTTACTTCCTCTTTATAGAAGCAGACCCATTGTGTCTACAATAGTTGCTCAACATTCTATATTTTGTTCAAAAAAGCTTATTTTCATTTCTCAATTATCCCTCTAAATCATTTTTATTCAATGCTATACTTTTATAACAAGTATTTCTCATCCCAAGAAATTCATCAACGTCATCGCATATATCATAATCTAAGTCAGGAATGAATACTGCCATTTTAGTTATACAAGAATCTCTATGAGTAGGATAAGTTAAATATTCACAAAATTCGATTCCTACAGGCATCTTTTCTAAAAATTCTAAATAGCACAGTCCCATTTTTCCATCCGGATCTATCTGTCCACAAACCCTATAATCTCCTGTTCTCTCTGCTAAAACTTCAAAACAGTCATCATCAAATGTTTCCGATTTAATTTTAGCACATATGCTTGGGTTCTCATATTTCATAGCAAGTTGATAATAGCATAAATCTCTTTTAGAAAAAGGCATTGCCTCAGGGTCATGAATTACATTTTCACAATTTTTAACTTCTAAAAGTGAAATTTCTTCAATTGGAAATATAAGCTCAGAAGGTAATTCAAATTGTTTTTGAGAGGCACATCCAGAGATAAATACTAAAAATATTGACACTAAGATTAAGAAAAAATTATATTTTTTCATGTCATTTCATTATTTTCTTTATTAATAACTTTTTCTGTCATATGAGATTAGATAACTTAATCTTCTAAATGACATCCTCTCCACACTAAAGTGTGGAGTTTCCTGTAAGGGTTGAGCCATGGTGCTCTTCCTGATATAAGATATAACGCAAAGTTGTAGGAAGATCAGAATAGCCAATGCTTGAAGCAAATTTCCCGCGACTCCACAGATGTCCTCTAGGATATCTCAAGCGGGTTTGGGGATGTGCTCTGAAGAAAAGATAAGCACTTCTTCCCTTAAGCAGTTGCAAAGCCTTGCTCGGAGTCATTGTTAAAGGAAGTTTAACAATAGTATGCAAATGCTCTGGCATAACATTAAGAATTAAAATCTTAATTCCATATTCAGTTGCAGCCTTCCTGATGCAGGCAGCAACTAAGTTTTTATACTTAAACTTCCTAAATATTTGGTATCTGTACTTTGGACACCATTCCATGTGCCAGATGCTGTCGCCAACTGAGTGATTGTTTCGTTCATATTCAAATTTAATTTGTGTTTCCATTTTTGCCTCCTGCACAACAAAGGAAACATAGCTCACGCTAAATCGGATTGAAAATGCGTGCGCCGAGTTCGTTGCGCACTCATTTTTAACATTTAAAAATTGAAAAATGTTAACAAAAATAGAAGAAGGAGGTCGTAATTCCTCTACAGACTAAAAGTCTGTAGGAGTTTCCTTACGACTCTAATTTTTCTTCTTTCATGAAAGGTCATATTTTCAAAGCACATAATTCTTTGTCATATCTCTACATATAGTTTCTGATAAGATACTATTTAACAAATCCACCATGATAAGTTAATCTATAAACTTCCTTTTCTTTAAATAAAATCATCTCAGTACCTGAAAATTCACTAACATCACCTGTAGATTTATCTATATATTCAAAATCTCATTTCTTAAAATTCTTAGGACCCTAAAAGGCCTATCTTCATTAACTTTCTTCATAGCTTCTTTAAGAAATTTAGTAACCTCTTTTATAGGAGCAGTAACAGAGTGGATATTACCATAATAGTTCATAACCCAAAGTCTAGTGTTATTTTTCCACACAACTTCTTCGCCTCCAAAAGGATTATCTCCATAATATCTGTTCCTATATTTGAAATACCTCCTTCTTTAAGATACGAAAAGGATAGTATTTGTCATACTTGTAGAAGACCTATGTGAATAAAGTAAAGCTTAAATATAATCTTATTTTATAGTATTTATGGCAGTAATAGAATATTTACGTGATTTTGGATTTTTTGATATAATTTTACCTTTTATAATAATCTTCATAGTTGTTTATTTTAGTATTTCTAAATTGTTAAAAGATAAAATAATAAAATTGTTACTTTCTAAGTATATTAAAAGTGATAATCTTTCTAAATTGATTTTTATACTTTTTAACTTAATTATATCTTTTTTTATCTCGAGAATAATTTTAAGTTTAATTTTGTGAACTTTAGAATCTATAAATTCCTTTACAATTAGTAGAATTTATTTTTATTTCATATATCTCACTCTCGTCTACAGGATTTCCATTAATCCAAACAACGTCTCCATAGGCAGGAACTCCATCGTATAAATGTTGAGTAAATTTGTCTATTCCTAAAGTTTTAGTTACATTTCCAGGACCTTCAAAAGTTAAATCTTCTAAATCTACTGCTCTTATAGTAACACAAGAAAATTCTCCTTCTCTCCCAGTGGCTATATCAAATAATTTTCTCCCAAATTTTGTACTTATAGAAACAGTTCCAGCAGAGTAACCTATTTTTCTAGAAGTTCTTATTCCAGAACCTTCATAAGCTGCTATTTCTCTCAATCTAGCTCTAATAATTTCTCCACTTTGTTGTCTTAGGGATAAATATCTACCTAATAAATTTCTGGCTACTATATCTGAATTGTCTTCAAAATCCGATTTTTTTAAATTAGTCATCTTGTAAATAATCACCAATTAAATCATCTAAGCTATCTTGATCCGCTCTCTGTATACCATATAAATCTTCTAGCAAAATATCCCTAGCTTCTCTCATAGAACAATTATTTCTTCTTCCATACCAATAAAGCATACCAGTAATTTGAGAGCCATCATCTTTTTTTATTAGTTTAAAGTCACTTGTAGCCAATTCTTGTGGAGTTTTTCCTGTTTCTTGTAATATTTTATCTACTAATTCCTTCCTATAATCCTTATTATCATAAACACCACTTTTATTTCTTATTTCTATTCCATAATCTTTTAACCAATTACGTACAGTATTATCTGTAACACCTAACTGATCAGCAATTTCTAATGACGACATATTCCTATACAGTTCTTCCAACTCTTCTTCAGCTGGTTTAGCAAATCCTTCAGGTAGTTGAACTTCAGAACCAGATTTTTTATCTATCCTAAAATAATCCATCCAATTACCTATTGTTCCATGTGACACCCCCAATTCTTTTGCAATTTTTCTCTGATCATAACCCTCTAATCTATGTTTTCTATATAAGAAATCTTCTAATTTTTCTCCAAGTTTTTCTTCTAAACTCAACATTTTTTTTGTTTTGCCATCTGAATTTCTAAGTGACACTAGGTGGGACTCCGATTCATTCCTCCTACTAATACCATAAAAATCCATCCATGTAGAAACTGTTACCATACTCACTTCTAATTCACCAGCAATATATGAAATAATTTTTTTTTCAGAAGTATATCTCCTTCTCAAATAGTCTTCTAAAGGCTCACCTATTCTTTCTTCTCCTTCCAATATTTTTCTTGTCTTATTCATTATTCTTCAATCTCCGCATTACCTTCTAAATCTCTTCTTAATCCGGGAATTTCTCCGGGAAGTGCTCTTCTTCTTACTTTTAATTTGGAACGTTTTACTACAGAATCTTTTCCAACATTTTCAGATTCAGCGTAATCTACTTTTCCATCAGAAACAGGCTTTACTACAACATTAGAGCCTTCAATTTCCTGTTCAGCCCCTTTAGTAAACCAAAAATTATCACTATCTACACTATTATCCGGACCATCAACTTTCCTTCCAATCAATAAATAAGTATGAGCTAATTTATTAGCATAAGCTTGTGCATAATGTTCTCCTAATTCTCTCCTTAATCTTCCAAACATTTCCTTACCCAAAGAAAATCCTTCATTTTTTCCAGTTAATACTTCAAATCCTAATCTCTCCATCCCGCTATAAAATTCATCTGAAAACCTCAAATTCTGAGTAATTAATTCAATTAAACCGCTTGGTCTTAAAACTCGACTAGCTTCCAATAAAGAACTTTTTACTTCACTAGGATTCCTCAATAAAGTAACAGATTCATTATCAACCATATCAAATTCTCCATCTCTAAAACCACTTCCTCTTCCTGTCATACAACCTAGAACCTGTTTTGGATTACTTCCTCTTTCTAACATTAATCTAGAGTCATCTCTGTCAACTATAACTGGAATTTCAAAGCCGTACCGTCTTAACACTTCATCTAAATCATGATAAGCACTGTAAAGCAAAGAAGGACCGGAACCCTCTGATAAAACCCTTCCAGGGAATTCTATTTCTCCCAAACTAGCCCTTCTTACTAAATCGCATATCTTAGCTCTATGAACTATTGGAACAGATAAACTACTTAATGCTTTCATATAAAGTTCAACAAACTCAGGGTCTTTCCAACACCCAAATTTATCTCTTCCAATTCGATTCATTACTTCTTGTGCTTCAGTAGTTGTATAATCAGTAACTTGTTGTCCATAACCACCACCACTTTTCCTTCTTCTTTGTTTTACATCAAAAGCATTAATATCTTCAATATCAGCATCAAATACATTAATTGATCTTCCTCTAATTTCACTTTTAATAAGATCTGAGAAATGTTTTCCTTCAGTATCTTCTAATATTTTTCTTTCTTCTTCAGTTAAAGGATAACCATCCATAGCGATTCTATTAGTAATATCTTTTCTCACAACATAATCTCTCAATGCTTCATCTAAAGTATCTTCCCCTCTTAAGTAAGTTACATTAACCTTCCTTTGCTGCCCCTTTCTTAATACTCTTGCGATAGCTTGTTCTGTTGTTTTAGGAGTATAATCTTCATCTAATAAATAAACATAAGAAGCACTTGTAAAATCTAAACTTTCTCCACCAGTATCTGTAGTACATACAATACCAATTAGATCTTCATCAAGTCTATCCACAGTTCTTTCTCTTTCATCAACATTAATGACACTTCCATCAATAACACCAACATCATAATCAGGATTAACTCTTTTAAGAGTTTCTCTCAGTCTATTTACAAATGAGATATCTAATTCTAAACCACGATAAGTTTCAAGATAAGAATTAACATTTCTTTGGCTCAAATCATCGCTTAAATTAACTTCTATTTTTTCATCTCCAACTACAACATAACCTTTCTCTATTAAGGAAGCTAAAACATTATCAATTTCATTAAATTTTCTTCTTAAATTTATTAAAGAACTATCCCTTTCAATAGCCTCAACCAAGACTTCCCTCTCTAGTCTCGAAGCATCTCCAAATTCTTCTTCAACTCCAACTTCAACATATCTTCTCCTTAATCCACCATTGCTTGGTTGTGTAACACCATCTCTAAATGCACTTGAAAATACAACAAATCTCTCTCCTCTGGTAATAGGTCCTTCTTCATCTAATAATAATTCCTCTAATTTTCTATATTTTGCAGAACTATCATGTCCAATAGAATCGATAACCCCAGCTCTTTTTAATATCTCAGGATCAACTAATCGAGGATCAATTAAAGCTTTTCTTGCCTGCATTAACCAGTTCTTAGGTCTAAATTCCATTATATGATTATATAATTGTCTCTGTTCATCAGTCAACTCAACTAATTCTTCAAAAGGATTTACTTCTAACTCATCATTAATATCCTCAGAAGTTCTTCTCACAGATTTCTCATTAAATAAAGTATACAAAATTCTTGGATTTCCTTCATACAGTCTTCTAAAATCTTCAGGATTGGGACAAGTTTCAGGATTTAACATACTATACATTACAGAGTAATCATCTAGTCTATCAGGAATGGGAGAACCTGTTAACATACAAACATACTCTGCGTTATTGGCCAAAAACCTTGAGGCTAAGCTTATTGTAGGTGCTCCCTTTGATGTTTTAGTTCTTAAACTTTTAACATGATGGCTTTCATCAAAAATAACAGAATCCACACCCATTTCAACTAATTCTTCCGCTAAGGTTTTTCCATTAATCTTTGTTATTAACTGTTCATAATTAAGTACAATCCATTTTTTATCTCTAATAGATTCAAGAAATTCCTTGCTTTTTCTACCATTTCCACCAACAACTTCTACATCTTGTACATCTGCAAAATATCTTTCATTATCACCACCAGTTAAACCCCTTTTCCATGATTTTTTAGCAGGATTTGGACAAACAACTACGGTTCTTCTGAATTCCCTTCCTTGATCTTCAATTTCTCTTTCAATTAATGGTTGAGCTAAAGCTGCAATAGCTGTCTTACCTGTTCCACAACCATCAAAAACTCCAAATCTTCTTTCTTTTAATAAGCCATAAATTCCAATTCTTTGGTGTAAAGAAGGTAAAACTCCAGTTTCTCCAGTTTCCGGATCTCTAAAATCTGGATTAACACCTTCTAATTCAAAACCTTCATATTCTCTATAAGTATCTCTTAGTTCTGCATAAGCATTTTTTAAAGCTTCACTATCAGCTTCTTCTATTTTCTTATCTATTAATTCAAAAGCAGCATCTTTATCTTTCTTAAATAAAGGAAATACTTCTCTTTCAGCTTTTTTCTTTAAAATAACTTTTAATCTTCTTTGATACTCGACATCTTCTTCAGTTTCAGCAGCAGGAATAGCTTTTAATAACCCTTCCAGTCCTGATGATAAAACATTATCATCAAAAGATCTTACTTTTTGTCTATCGGAAGTAGCATATTCTTTTTTTTGAGAAGCACCAACATTTAATACAACTTTATATAAGCTCTCAATTTTATTTCCTAATCTTCTTCTTATCTCAGGAACCAAACAAAAAATTCCTGTAGCAATTAAATCATGATCCACAATAGGGTCAAATGAATCAAGAATTCTTAAATAATCATCATTTCTTTCTCCTCCTTTTTGTTCAATTACTTCTCTTAATTTATCATAAATTCTTTGAGCACCTTCATAAGTCATCTCTAAACTACCGTCTCTCATTGCCCTTTCTTCAAATCTTCTGATTTTATCTTCAGGAACACCTTCAGATTGCATAATTTCTATTGCAATTTGTGCAGGGACTTTTCCATCTTTTAGAAGCCTACTAGCCATCCTAGGATTCTTCTCTCTAATGTAACTTGCTACGTATTCATTAAAATTTTCATAACTTGGCATTTTCTTTGATTAATTTATTTAAGCTATACTCAACAACATGGCTTTTGTTCCTAAATCTACCCTCCTCTACAAATTCTATAATTCTATCTAGTACACTTCTATCTATTGTAACGCTTATTTTTTCTTTCATACTACCAAGTAGGATAATAACGGCTTTTAAATCTTTCTATTTGTTATTCTTAATAAGTAGTTAATTTTATTTAGAAATCCTGTATACAATGGGCAGACTTTCAATTCTTCTAATCATTTCATCTGTAATTTCATCATGCACAAGATAAACACTAATAACATTTCCTTGTTTTCCTATTTGTCTTGAAGGTGTTTCCCTAATATTAACCCCAGAATCTGCAAGAATTTGGTCTATAGTAGCAAAAGCTCCTGGAATATCTTTATGATATATAAATATTGGATAAACCTTTCTCTGTTCAGAATCTAAAGTTTCACCAATATTAACAGAATTTTCAAAGCTACCCCTCAAAAGAAAACCGCTAACCACTCTGGCAATTTCTAAAGAAGTTCTGGCCTGCGATTCTGAAGTAGAAGCACCTAAATGAGGTGTAAGAACAACATTTTCTAAAGAAGCGAACTTGTTTGAGAATTCTCCATCTTCTTTAGGTTCGCTAGAAAAAACATCTAATGCTACACCAGCGATTCTTTTATCTAATAACGCTTGATATAATGCTTCCTCATCTAAAACACACCCTCTGGAAGTATTAATAAGATAGGCAGAAGGTTTCATCATAGCAATCTCTCTTTCCCCAATAACAACCCCGTTAGAATTAACATGTAGACTTACAAAATCCGAATTATCTAAAACTTCATCTTTAGGCAAATAAGTAATATGAGAATTAAGACTAGGATTAATATCATAACCAATAGTTTCCATATCCATACCCATAACAATCTCGCTTAATCTTTGTCCGACTCTCCCGCAGCCAATAATTCCAATAGTTTTATGTGATAATTCAGAACCGCTAAAAGGTTTTCTCCTCCAAACACCATTCCTCAAAGAATAATGTGCCTGAGGTATATTTCTGGAAACAGCTAACATTAACCCAAAAGCCAATTCCGCAGTAGATTCTGTGTTTCCATAAGGGGCAAATTTTACTACGATCCCTTTTTCTGTAGCAGCATCAACATCTATATTATCATAACCTACTCCTGCCCTTCCGATTACTTTAAGATTTCCTTCAGCACCTCTATAAACTAAATTTCTATCAACATTAGTAGAACTTCTTACTATTAACCCATCATATTCCCCTATGCATCCTAGCAAAATTTCTGGAGTTTTTCTTCTTAAGTCTATTTCTATTCCGTTTTGGCGAAAATAATCAACACCACTTTCTTCCATACCATCACTTACTAATACTTTCATTTTCTAAGGATGTTAAAAAACAGTTTATTAATGTTTAGTTTCTATGCGCTGGTGCAACCCTCGGATAATAAGCACAAATAATATTGATTAGATATGTTTTTATATTAAAACCACTTACTAATTTTTATGGGAGGAGGAACAGGTACGGATATTGAATCCTTATCATTAGAAGCATCTAGACTTTGGGTTTATACATATGGAGCATATGAAATTGGAAAAAGAGTAGTAGAATATCTCTAAATCAAAATGAACTTGTCTAAAACTTTATAAATAAAAGAAAATTAGAAAGAAATATGGTAAAATTTAGCGGCTTGGAATTGAAAGCTTCTATTATTGATCATGCTAAGTTAAAGGGGAATCTAAAACTACTTGGTTTTGCTACTGTCATTTATTTAGAAGCATCTGCTGCTGGAGCTGTTGTTGCTTTAGATCTTGGTACTTTTCCTCAACGTGGAGAGAAGGAGTTGTATCATACATTAGTTAGAAGAGAGGAAAATCCTATCTTGAAATATATTAATGGGCTTAATTATTATGCTTTCTGGCCTGGAAGACAATTAACTTACACAGTTGCTGATAAATTATTTAAATGACGAAGAAACTAATTAATTAAATATTTTCTAAACCAAAACTTTACTAGTTTAAACAATAATTATTAAGTAGTAACCTTTAAAAACCATATTTTATGTAAATATATAAAAATATAGTGTGTATTTTAGAAAATATGAGAGAATTATCTGATGAGGAACTTATAGATTTA
>JAGVZL010000044.1 GCA_018302505.1 Candidatus Woesearchaeota archaeon
GGAATATTTGTGCGGTCAAATGAATCGCAGTTTCCATTAATGCAATCTTCAAATTTCAAAACAAATTCATTAAATTTATCAACAGCCTGAGGGTCACAATCAACATGATAAATTTTGTAAACTAAAAGAGAGATGACCATCATAGTTAAAAAAACCACAATAAAAGACCCTGTATTCTCTCGTATTAGATCTACCATATTTTATTTTCAGGTTAGCAAATATAAATAACTTTTCTTTATTTCTCAGGAACTATTTCTTTAAGGCTTTCAGAAAACCCGCTGCCGCTTGAGCCTGTTTGCTTAATAACATCTAAAAATTTTTCAGAAATAGCACTTATCTGCTCTCTAAATATCAAAACTAGAATTAATAAAATGACTATAGCAAGTATTGCACCTGTTATTGTACCCCATGTCATTCCTTTCTTAGTCATGATAAGAAAAAATTAAGATGTACATTGAGAAACTGTAATGGAACAAATAACTCCTGGAACAGATTTGGTACCATAGCACTTTAACTCTTTCTCATTGCTTGTTAATTGATTATCTACATTTAAATCTATATCAAAATCCTGATTGCAAAAAGCAGAAGACCTTATAGCAAGATCATTGCTCCCTAATTTTTCAGCCCTAGCACAATAGTCATCACAATTTCTAACAGCTAAATCTAAATCATAACCTGAAGTACCTGTTCTGAATACTTCTGTAATTCTTTGACCAATAGTACTCAAACCACCAGTAAAGAATGTTACTAATAATAATAAAATTATGATAGCAATTATAGCTACTACAATAGTATTCATAGAAAGACTGCCTTGCCCTTTTTTATCCATCATATATCACCATTAATATTCTACTTATATATAAATTATTTGGTTTCTATTTAAAGTTTTCTAATTTGCTTCCTGAACTTCTTTAATTAATCTATAAAGTTCACAGTCTCTAAGATTGCCATACCATAAGTTTCTATCAATAGGCTCGCTAACTCCTAAAGTACAGCTTTGTCTTATAGCACTGTCAATAACTCCTCCTTGTAATGGAACTGGGATTTCAGAACCTATTCCTGTTTCTTGAAATACTTGAACAGAAAGGTCAAAACAATTAAATACATTATTCCTATCTTTGCACAAATACCAGTAATCTCCATCAATATTATTAACAATATTGTCCCACATTCCCTGCAATCTAATTCTTTGTTCTTGAGATTCAAAAGCAAAATTATTTCTAGCAATACCTATTTGTATAATATAATAAGTATCTAATGCTTCTTTTTCCAATCCTTCATTAAAATACAATTCCATTAAAGAACTTAAATATGCTATTTGAGATATTTCTCCGCGTCTAGATCTTTCAGCTAATTTATCTGCCTCAACTGAAGAATCGCAGCTAATAATATCATTAAAGGTAATCAATAAATTATCTGTAGGGAAAATAAAGTTTCCATTAATATCTTTATATAAAATTAGTTGACCTACATTCGCAGTTATATGATTATTAACCCCATTCAATTCAACTTGTCTAAATTCTTTTAAAACAAAATTATCTTCCCCTTTAACATAGACCTTATTATTCAGATTTTTTCTAGCTATTTTTTCAACAAAACTTTCTTTCAAAACTCTCATAACCTTATCTTTCTTAAACTCGACAATTACATCATCACCAAAAGAAGAAGTATCTATCTTAACAATGCAATCGCTCCCTTCTTTATTAAAAGCGTCTTCAAATGTATTAGCGATATTTTCAAGCTCAATCAAAACTCTATCTTGTTCATCCTTTAAAGTATCTTTAAAAATATCTATCGCCTCTTGTGTATCAAAAGTATCTTCAAAAACTTCCTTAGATTCTCCTAACAATTCCTTATTTGTAAAAGCTAATATTAATAATACAATCATAATAAATACTATCCCAGTAAGAGTTCCGAATCCCATCCCCTCATCTTCACCCATTTTAAACTCCTAGTAATTCTTTAATCAATTTAACCATTTCAGTAGATTTATCTCTAAAAAAATAAACTAATAAAATCAAAGCAAAAATAACTAATAAAATTAATAGCATACTTGCAATATTGCTCAAAGCAAAATTTCCCCTTTTCATTCTATATATCCCCCGCAATAGGATTCAACATCTTCATATCGTGAAAACATAACACCATCTCTTTCTCTATCTCCTTGATACCATTCTTCTACGGCATCTACTATCCTTTCTGCTGTATAGGCAATTGTTCCTCCTACTCCGCCCGCAAGAGCACATCCTGGCAAAGCCAAAATCCCATACCCAGTAGCCACACATGCGGAACTTACAGCCGTTGCACCTATCCCTGCTGCAGCACCAGCTCTGACCCAAGTGCTCTTTTCCACATGTTCAATAAATGTCACAACATATTTTTGGTCCTTTCTAATCATACTATCAAAATATCCAGGATCTTTAAAACTAAAAAGTGCATTATTGTCAAAATAATTAATATAGGTATTATCATTAAATCTGCTAACCCGTACATCCGGATCTTCTAAATAATCCCTCACTTCATTATAACTCAATTCTTCTTCATACTCAGGAAATTGCAACCTATAACATTTATAACATTTAAATTTATCACCCGGAAAAATATTTTTCCCTACAGGGTTTAAATCACCTTCTCCCCACATACTCCAACATCTTCTCATATGGTCCGCAATTTCAAATTTAACTCTTGAAGTCTGGCTTTCATCTACAACTTGATCAAAGGTTCTGCATATTATCGGAAGCACGCCGTGTGTTTGGTCCGCCATATGAACACTAATTTTACAAACCAACTCCTCAATAGAATCCCCAGAAAAAAGCAGGACTACAACTCCAACAATAACAATAACACTTAACACCCCTAAAATTAAATCTCCAGATTCTGCTAAAGGTTTCCCTGCAGCCTCTCCTTTTTTAGAAAGCATTATTTATCACTCTCCGCATTGCAAACCATAATAAAAGAGCAATTAAAATCATAAGAATGATTACGCCAACTTTATTTTCAACTAACAAACCTCTTTTCATCTTAAATTTGTCCTGTACTGACATTCAAAACACCTCTTGCCATAAAATACAGGATTGTAGTTACCAAAACAGTTATCAAAATATAAAAACCTACGCTTTTAAATAAAGTCTTGCTTAATAAATATTCTTCATTTAATTTATCAACTCCGTTTTCAATATAATTAGCTAAAATAGTCATAATAATTGTAATCTCAACTAAATACAGTCCAACAATTAGCTGGAAGAAATAGGGAGGTATAATCTTATCCAAAGGAAAAACATCTCTCAAAACGCCAGCATTAATTCCAAAAACAGCTTCATCTCCTCCGCCGGCTCCGCCTAATGCAGGGCCCAATCCAACAACCACAGAAGTTATAGTATTCCCAATACCGACAACAATACCCGCAATTATCGGAGTTAAAAAATTAATTTGTCCGCTCAAACTTGAGATAACATCTGATAATAAATCTCTTAATCTCTCATTCACTTTATGAACATTGACCATATAATTAGAAACGCTAATTAAAGAAAGCGCGGCAACTTTAGGCCCCCTCTTACTGCTTTCCAGCAAAACCTGCATGCTGCTTTGTATTATCTTGCTTGGATATTTTACAATGGCACCAACTTTAGGATTAAAAATGGCATCCTTCATCCCCATTCCTAAATTTCTAATATTATAGCTGACAATTGTAAAAAAATCTCCTGTTGCAGTCCCTCTAACATTTTCTGCAACTTTTCCGAAAGCCAATTCTCCAGGTAATCCGTCTTCAATCCTATTCCCTAATTGAAACAAACTCCCAGAAAACTCTCTTTCTAATTCTTTAGCATTCTCTCTTATTTTAATTAAATTTCTTGTTCTTAATTTGTAATAAATGCTTAAGCTGATAGCTATCGCCAATGGTATAGCCAAACTTAACATTAAAGAAGTTATACTAAAGGGTCCATATAGTCTATCTCCCTGAATTTCATAACCAAATAAGCTCTCAAACTCTAAAGATCTCAACAAAAGTGGGCTTAATCCTATAAGTAATAAGATCAAAAATATGGGAATTACTAAAACTAAAGGATTGATGTCGACTCCCAAAAATTTAACTTTTTTATATTCAGAGAATATATTTTGAGTTACATCCGTAGCTTCCCCTTCTCCACTAGGTCTTTTCTCTAAAATATTCAATCCTAAAGAATAAACAATTATGGGCATAACTAAATTATAAAAGAAAGCAATCCAGTACCATTTAATTCCAATAAATGCTCCCATTAATGGTAAAATTATCAAACCTAAGATTGGTAAAATTATTCCTAGCATATACAAATTAGTAATGGGGTTAATTAAATCTTGAGCATAATGTAACATTTTTTCATGTGTTCCATCCAGCATGCTGTCCAACCCTTTTTCTAAAATCTCAATTCTCCTGCTATCACTCGGTTCAAATAAACTACTTTCAATTAGGTGAAAAGAATTAACAAAATCAGGATAATAATGCCTCCAGCTCTCTAAATAAATATCTAAGGATTCTTTTATTGTGCTATACCTTCCAATCTCAACATCCCAGATAACTTTCTTCAGATCTTTAGATAAGGGGTCATTAATATTTTGAGCTGCAAATTTCACAGCATGTTCCAAATTGGAAGTGTGTCTCATGTACATAACCACGTACAATATACACAGCACCATCTGATTTCCAGCTTTTAACCTAAATCTTGTAGCGATCCTATTTGGTTTTTCCAATAATAATTTTATAAAAACAATTCCTAAAATAATAAATATTAAAGGAATAAATAAACTAAATGACCATAATAATAAAGTTGTAAAAAATATCGTCATTCCCAAAAAAATAAAAAAACCGCCAACGAAAAAAGACAAACTTGTGGATCCTTCTGGGGTGATATCTAATCCTACTTTTCCTATACTATCCATTAATTTATTTCTTTTATTAACCTCAACCTTAATTGCTAAAATATTGCCGCAGAAATTGCACGCTTTTTCATAAAAACTCAAATTTTCTCTTGATCTTTCTTCTTTAAATCTTTTATATTGTCTAGAAAATCCTTCTAATTCGTAATCTCCTTTCTCGTCTAATTTCTTCCTATACTTTTCTAAAATATCCTCGACCTCTTTTTTATCTGCCATTTTAAACTTTTTTCATCTTAATCATTTTTTTCAGCCATTCTTCCCATTCAAATAAAATCCTCCTAGGTTCTAAGCTACCAACATCCTTCTTAACTTTATTACTAATCCTATGAAATTGATCATTAGATGCAATAACAAATCTTGCTTCTAAAATATCTTTGTTTTTAGTTTTCTCAGAATAATTAATTAAAAGTTCTTTCATCTTTGCCCTCAATAAAATATTATCCCAAACGGCATCCCAATTACCAACCCATTCTCCAACATTAGAAGCAATTGATTTCAAAACATCACTATCCCCATTTAATAATTCTTCAGTTGGTTTTAAAGTATCTTCTCTAGTATCATATTTCATCAAGTCAACAAACCCATTTTCTCTCAAAGGATCATCCTCCCATTTTTTTCTTACCTCAGTAATCTGCATAACTCTCCTCCATTTGCTTAACCCATCAGAGCTTCTAACTGGATTACAAACAACAATAATGTCTGTAGCCTTGAATGATGTTTTAGGAACTCCCAAATCATTCACAACTCTGTCATAAACACCATAAGGACTATCGCCATGGATGGTTCCGGCAACAACATTTGCCAAAGCTCCAATTCTCATAGCCTCATATAAAGCCCTAGCCTCCATGCTTCTTATCTCTCCTACAATCAAAGCGCTATCCCCCATTCTCAAACTAGTTCTAATACCCTCGCTTGCTTCCATCTCATTCTCACCACCAGTAATAGCGCTTCTAACTTTCATAGGCTGAATGTTATAGCCTAATTCTCTTAAAGCATCTACAGGTAATTCTAAAGTGTCTTCCATCGTTATTATTCTATATTTCCTCATAACTTCAACTAATGTTGCAGCAAGGAAACTTGTCTTACCGCTGCTCCTAGTTCCTGCAATTAACATAGTCCTCGCCCCATCAATCAAAAAACTCATCAATCCAGCAGCTAAAGGATTAATCATTCTATTCTTAACAAATAAAGATAATGTCCATGGTTGATCCCTATGCCTTCTTAAAGCATAAGCCAACCCCCAAGGATTTAATGGCCTGGAAACAATAGCAACTCTCGCTCTTGCCCCAGGAACAATTAATTCGGTATCCAAAACCGGATTCGCTTCATCCAAAGGCCTTCCGCTTATCAATCTGAACTTAGTAGCCCAACTCTCTGCATCTTCACTGCTCGGAATAATATTAGTAACACATTCATCATAATCTTGATGAACAATAAATACGGGTGTTTGCCCTATGGGTCCATTAATTGTTATATCTTGAACCTTATCATCATGCAATAAAACTTCCAATAATCCAAAACCAACTGTATTCCTAACTAAAATACTAGTTAATTCCTGCAGCTCTCTAAAACTTAATTCTAACCCTTGTCTTTCAGCGAGTTCCAATAGCATATCCTTTCCTATATTAAAAAAAGTGGACCTCATTTTATCCGGGTCGACAAATTCTTCGGCTTTTGGTTTGTGTTCAATTAAAACTTTTTTAGCCATATCTAACAGCTCATATTTATCCTCGCTAATTTTAAACTCAGGTGGGCTTAAAAAATAAAGGTGTTTAATATCATCTGTTTTTTCAAAGATAGTAACATCGGTCCCGTCTTCAATAATGTATCTATCAAGTTCACGTCCATCTGTCGGAACTTTGCTCATTAACCTAGTAAAAATAAAATCAGGAGTTATATCCGCAGAAAAAAACTTTTTATATACAGTCCTGTCTCCGACTTTGTATCCCTCTAAAAAAGGTTCCGCAGATTGAATAATTCTACTCTTCTCTAATAACAATCTAAATTCACTTAATATAGAAATGTAGTAATTACTAGATTGTATATCCGGTTCGTCTAAAAGTTTTTTATTAATTATTTTTTCTTCTCTTAAAATTCTAAGTATTTCAACGTAAGTCCCAACAGGATCTCCGCGTAGCATACTAATTAGGCTATGCATTGTCCCTCTTTTTTCATTCAAATAAAGAGATCCTTCTAAACTAAGTAAAAATTTTTTAGTCTTAACAACATGATTATACAATCCAGCAATCTGTTT
>JAGVZL010000013.1 GCA_018302505.1 Candidatus Woesearchaeota archaeon
AATAATCTTCTTATTTTTCTTATTAAAATTTTACACAACAGAAAATAGAGAAATAAAATATTTAATATCCTCGGCAGTTTTCTTAGGATTGGCTTTTGCAACAAAATTTACAGCAGGAATATTGTTTTTATTTGCAGGTTTAATTATTTTAGATAAATACAAAAAAGAATTTTTATCCATATTAAAGATTATAAGTAAAAAACTAAATTTAACATTCTTACAAAATAAAGAATACCCAAGCCCTAAAGAACTAATTAAGAACTCAATTATATTTACATTATTTTTCATATTCACAACATTAATACCATATAAGTTAAATCCACTAAACATTATAGCAACTCAAAAAATATACCAGCAATATAATCAGAATTTGGGAGGCATTAGTTTTAATCTAATTAATATCTTTAATATCTTCAAAGAATTTGTTTTATCATTAAATATAATCGAAACATTACTTTTTCCATTTTCTTTATATGTCTTAATAATGTTAATCAAGAAAAAAGAGAAACATAAATTAGAAAAATTCATTTTATATTTATTTGCCATATTGATTTTGACTTCGTTATTATTCCCTGTTATAGTTCAGATTAATAGGGCTTTCCCATTATTATTAAGTTTGATTTTCTTGTTGGCGTTAATTTTCTCAAAGGAAGAATATTCAATTTTTAACGTTTTCAAAATAAAAAATAAGAAGTTAGTATTCTCAGTTTTTTTAATTTTATATATAATTTTATCTTCTTCGATAGCAATCCAATCATCTCCTTATTTTGTAACAAAAAATCATCTAATATGTCCTTTAACACCAAACAATTTCTATTGTCAGAATAGTATGGTTGGAGTAGGGACTAAAGCGATAGCAAATTATTTAGAACCAGTATTGGGGGAAGATGAGACGTTTATAGGTTATGAGGGAGTTTTATTTTTTTACTTAAGACCACAACAGGGATTAATAGATCATCAATTTAATATAGCATTTCAACAGCAAATTGGGAGAGAGCCCACTTTTTTGGAAAAGATACAATATTTCCGGCCAGACAACAAAACAATAAGATACTTAATTTTGCCTCCAGAGTACCAGGACGAACCGAAATATTCTAAAGATTTTAAGAAACAATATTCTCCAACAGAAATTATTAAATTAAAAGGCTCAGAAGTTGCTTATATCTATGATTTAAGAGAATTATCTCAATCATAAGAATCTTTTTAAATCCTCTTATTTTAATAATTTTGATGAAAGTGGATTCCCAAAATAAGATTTTAGATTTCTTAACGAAGAACAAAAACTTAGTCTTGATAGTTATCCTTATTTTCGCATTTTACTTAAGATTCAAATATTTAAATATTAACACAGCTATATGGTGGGATGAAGGAGAATATTTGTCTATAGCCAAAGAATGGACTTATGGAATCAACTATGATGTCCCTTCAGTACGTCAACCATTAGTACCTTTCTTAATATCAATTTTATATAGAATAGGAATCTCTAGTTTAGCAATAATAAAATTCTTTGTGGTTTTGATTCCCTCAGTAGCTTCTGTATTATTAACTTATTTGCTCGGAAAAGAAATCTACAATAAAAATGTTGGCTTGATTTCATCATTTATTATGTCTGTTTTTTGGGTTGCATTATTTTGGTCTTCAAGAGTGTCAACTGATTTAATGGGATTGTCGTTTTCTTTATTAGCATTTTGGGCCTTTTGGAAAGGCTATGAGAAGAAGATTAATCCAAAATTATATCTTTCAATAGTAGGAATAGTATTAGCTTTAGGGTTTACAACAAGAGTAGGAAATGTTCTAGCTATATTGATATTGGGAACATACTTGGTTTTAACTGTCAGACTTAATTTATTTAAAGAGAAACCAATAATGTATTTGGTTTTATCTTCAGTGATAGCTGTTATTCCTTACCTAATATGGAACCAATTAACATTCGGGAATATTTTTGCTTTTTGGGGATTATACTTTGGGACAGTTTCACATGCAACCTCAACATCAGCCCCATTTTTTTGGGGATTTTTTAATTTCTTTAAATTATATTTATTCAATACATTTTTCATATTCTTCATTTTAGGACTGCTCTTATTTTACAAGGTATTGTTGGGATTTGATATTGTATTAAAAAGGGGAGATAAAAAATTGCTTGCAGATTTCTTTGTACTCTTAATGATCATAATACCTACAATATACTTCGTATTCATTCAAAGACAAGTTACTACAGAACCAAGATGGGCGATGATTATGGCACCGGCAATATTTTTCACAGTCGCAAATGGGTTATTATTCTTACAAAAACAAATAGTCAAATATCTTGAAGAATTTGAATATAAGAAAATATTATCCTTGATAGTAATTGTAATAATTGTCTTATTTGGTGGATTCTCAGAGATAAATCATGCGGATAATCTGATTCAATCTAAAAAAGATTCTTACTTGCCTTTGAAGTTTGCAGGGGAGTGGATCAAAGAAAACTCCAACAATGAGGATATAGTATTTAGTAGTGCGGTTCCACAAAATTCATATTATTCAGAAAGAAGAACTATTACAGTACACGGTGCTGAAGAAAAATTTAACAAGGACATAGCAGAACTAAAACCTAAATTTTTAGAAATTACTCCATTGGAAGGTTATCCTGAATGGGCATGGGATTGGCCTGCAAGACACCAGGATTTAGTAAAGCCAGTTAGGGTTTATTTTATAGATGAAGCTCAAACACAACCAATATTAATTGTCTACCAATTTATTGATTATCCCAACCAAGAATCCAACACCATAGCTAATGTGGATGCAGGCGTAAAAGAAGGGAATTAAAACTAATCCTAAAATAGATTTGTTCTTTACAGCTTCATAAATTCCAGCTCCAAAAGCTATTACTATATACAATATTAATGGAATTAAGAATATTTTATGAATAAAAGCTAAGAAACTTAATGAAACTAAATATAAAACAAATAAACTAGGGATGAAAAATAATAAACTCAAATAACCAGTATTTATCTTAGCTTTACCATATAAATAAAATTGTTTCAAAAAACCACCCAAGGTATTTCTCCTTTTATGATATATGGTTAACTCTGGACTGTAAGCAATTTTAAATCCATTTTTCTTAGCTTTATAATAAAATTCAGGATCTTCTCCAGGAAATAATTTTGGATTGAATTGTATTTTCTCAAAAACTTTTTTTCTCACAAAACAAACAGCACTTGTAATGCTATTCCCAGCATCAAAACTTAATTTTCCTTTCTTATACCTTTTGCTCATGTCCTGAGTTCCAAAATAGGAAGTTATTGCATACCCAGATACATGGGCAAACCAGTCATCACTTTTAGGAGTTAGTTGTGGCCCACCAACAATATCCACGTCTTTGTATCTCTCAAGAAATCTTTCTCCATTTTTCAACAAATCTTTATCAATATAAGCATCATCATCTAATAATAAGATGATTTCACCTTTAGCCTTCCTAATACCATTATTCCTATTAGTAGAAGCACTAAGACCTTCCTCTATTATAATCTCATAATCTTTCTTATTATAATTAACATTTTTAAGTGATTTTAACACTTCAGCATTCCTTCCAGGTGCAATAGGCACAACTATAGATATCTTAACCATCACCAAATACCTTGTCATATATTGTTACTATAAACTTGAATGGAGAATAAATTAGTCTTAATCTTCCGGCTGAAAAAAACATTTGAACAGAAGTTCTCTTAACATTCAAATGAGACTCCCCAGGTTCATTCCATTCAGTTGGAATCTCAATAACTTTAAATCCATTTCTTTTCATTAAGTATAATAAATCAATATCAAATCCCCAATTGGTAATTCCTAACTTATTTACAACTTTTTTTACAGATTCTTTTCTAAATAGTTTTGCTCCACATTGAGTATCACTAACTCTAATATCAAAAAATAATCTGACTAAAATATTGAAACATCTACTTGCAATTCTTCTCAAAATAGGTTGTTTTTTTCCAATCTTAGCTCCATTAACCCATCTTGAGGCAATAATTCCATCATTACCGTTTATCTTTCCATATAAATCATAGAATGCTCTTGGGGGTGTAGCATTGTCAGCATCAACAAATCCAATATAATCACCATTAGCCATTTTTAATCCTTCAATTATCGCCCCACCCTTTCCAATAGCTTCTTTAATATTTCTGAATTTCACATCATATTTTTTAACAATACTTAAAGTATCATCTTTGCAGCCATTTAAGATTACTAAAATCTCAAAGTCTTTTCCTAACTTATCTTTGAAAAACTTTGTATATCCATCCAATGTTTCTCCAATTCTTTTCTCCTCATTATAAGCAGGGATAATTATTGATAGTTTCATCACTTACTCCAAAACAATAAAACTTATAAAAAGTATTATTTCCAACCCATTTATGCACAGAAAGACAAAAAATAAAGTTTTTAGCTTTTTACTTATAGTATTTGTCTTAATTCTACTAATAACATTTGCAGAATTAGCATCAAGACTTACTTTTCCAACAAATAAATTAAATTCAGCAACAGGAATCTATCTCAATAGTAATACAAAAGGATGGGCTTTTAAGCCCAATGCGGAAACAATTTTTGAAGAAAATATAGATAACAAGGAATTTTCCCAACATGTAAAAATAAATTCTAAAGGTTTAAGGGATTATGAATATAAATACAAAAAACCTAATGGCACTTTTAGAATTATTATGATAGGAAATTCTATAATTGCAGGTTTAGAAGTGCCATTAGATTCTACTTTTGAAAATATTCTAGAGGTAAAATTGGGTGAAGATTATGAAGTATTAAATTTAGCTGTAAAAGCTTATGAAAATCAGCAAGAAATAATTCACTTAGAAGAAGAAGGTTTCAAATATAATCCGGATTTAATAATATTTAATTTCTACACAGGTTATGATTTCTTAAAAAACGCACGTTCTAATCTATATACACTTGAAGGCGATAAACTGGTAAAAAACAAAATTCCAGAGAGAAAATTAACAAATCTTAGAAATTTCTTAAGTAGAAAATCTTCTCTTTATAACTTATTAAGCAACCTAAAGGGAGAATATATTAAAGGTAATAATCTGCCAGAAAACAGAACTGTCGAAATATACCAAATACTGAAAAAAGAAGAATTTAGAGAAACAAATTTTAAACCAGAGATTACTAATTTTACTCTATTAAACCTAAAAAAACTAACTAAAGAGAAAAATATTCCCTTGATTATTACAATAATCCCTATGAAAGAGCAGGTAGATAAAGGCAAATTAAAAGAAGCAATACAGACACATGGAATGAAAGAAGAGCAATTGGATATTGACTGGTCGATAAGATATATTGAGGAATGGGGAAAAATAGAATCAATACCAATAATAAACCTACAACCTAAAATGAAGGAAAAAAACATTAACAATAGCTTATACTTCGATGTAGCATCGCACTTAACAGTAGAAGGTCATAAAGTTGTAGGCGAGATATTACATGAAAGATTAATTTCTTATTTCCAAAGCAATTCATAAGCAAAAATTTCTTTAAATCCACCTGAAATGAATAATAAAAACAATAAAATTAGAACAAATAAAAAAAAGGATATTATTATAATTATTCTGGTTGACATAAAACTTTTCTTTATTTTTGGGCTTTTAAATTTTTCTAAAACTGGAAATATATGAACTCAGCAGTTTCTGAAGGAGTAAATAGCAATAACATAACAACAATTATTAGAACATACAAGAACCAATATCTCAATTTGAGGAATCTTATTCTATCAATGGTATTTTTCAAAATAAAAGAATTAAAATGCAAATAGCAAAAAAGCAACAATAAGAAAATTGGAGTTTTATTAATAATAAAAAAATCCAAAACACCTATTAATGAGAAATCTATTAGCACATATTTCTTTATGGAATAAATTATATGAGACATATCTTTTACTCTAAATAATATCCATCCCATAAACACAAAATACTGTGTTATAATAAAAGAAATCAAACTATTAATTCTTATTTTATCGGAAATAAGCTTATACACTACTAATAAAATACCCTGATAAAAGCCCCATAAAACAAAATTATAAGCTGCACCATGCCACAACCCCCCCAAAACCATAGTAATCATTAAGTTAGTATAAACCACATTACCCCTACGATTACCCCCGAGTGGAATATACAAATAATCTCTCAACCAGGAAGACAATGAAATATGCCACCTTTTCCAGAAATCAGAAGGATTCTTGGCAAAATAAGGCTTATTAAAATTTAGTGGTAAGGAGAATCCCATCATTCTCGCAACACCAATAGCAATATCACTATAGCCTGAGAAATCACAGTATATCTGTATTCCAAAAGCAAAGGCACCTAAAATAATTAAAAAAGAGCTTTTGTCTAGAGGATTTGAAAAAATAGAATCAGCTATTACAGAAACATTGTCAGCAAAAACCATCTTCTTTACAAGTCCCCACCCAACTAAAGATAATCCCCATTTAATATTAGAATAAGAAAATAAAATTCTGTTTTTAAGCTGAGGAATAAAATCTATGGCCCTTACAATAGGACCTGCAACCAATTGTGGAAAAAAACTTATATACAGTGCAAATTTTAATAATGAATCTGTTGGTTTTAGTTTTTTGAAATAAATATCTAAGGTATAACTCATAGTCTGGAAAGTAAAGAAAGAAATACCAACCGGCAAAATGACATTTAACAACTCAAAATTAAATCCCAGTTTATTAAAAGTAGTAATGGCAAAATTAGTATATTTGAAAAAACCTAATATGCCTAAATTTCCAACTAGGCTTAACAATAAGAGTCTCTTTTTTATTTTTTTATCATCTATATTATAAATTTCTCTTCCACAATAGTAATCTAATAATGTAGAGAAAATCAATAATAAGAAAAACATACCGCTTGAAAACCAATAAAAATAATAACTCGCTAAAAGTAATATAATATATTGGTAATTTCTATTTTTTATGATCCAAACTAAGAATAAAACCACTACAAGAAAAATAAGGAACTCAAAACTATTGAATAGCATTAGCTACCGACCTCGAGAATCTTATTCTTCCTTCTTCATTAAGATGGTTGGCATCATAGAATAAATTTTCATCATAAACAAAAGTATAATCTAAAATTTCAACATCATATTTTTTTGAAACATCTTCTATGAATTTATCATACTCTTTTAAATCTATTTCAAGTAAGGGATTTAACGGAATTTTTATAATCACAACATCAATATTTTCTTCTTTTAAACTCTTGATTATCTCCTCAAAAGCTATTTTTTCGTTATTAGTTTCATTGCTAACATAATATTCTGGAAAATTATTCTTTTCTGAAAAATTAAAATCTGTTTTCTTACCAGATTGAGGAATAATATTAATAGATTTAAAATCTGAATTGTATTCTCCATAGAAAACCACTTTTCTCTTAAATAACAAATCAAATTTAATATATAAAGCACTAGGAACAAATTTTCTTTTGTATAATAATAATTGAAATTTATTTAATCCCAAAGGATAGGATCCATTATAGAAGTTATTCTCCTCAACATATTTTGAAATAATTGCATATTGATCATAAGGAAATAACCATTTTTCACTAAAACTCATGGGACCGACCCCAAGAACAACAGTTTCAGGAGAAGCTTTTATGATACTATCAACCTCAATAAGTCTTCTAATTGGGGTAGATCCTGGATTCCCCAAATTAAAATTATCTAACCCATTAATAGAATCAATAATTTCCATATCCAAGTCTTCTTTTATTGAAGAAGAACCTAAATAGAAAACCCCTCCTCTTTGATTATTGTAAAATTCAAGAATAGCTTCACTTCTTCCAATATCTGAGTAATTATCTATATAGTCATCAACTAAGCTATTAATGATTAAAAAGTAAATTCCAAATCCAACAATAATTGATAAAATAAAACAACTGATTAAAGATAATTTCTTCATATTATAATATCCAAAAAATAGCTTTAAATAAATTAATATTATAGTTAATATATTTTGTAAAAAATAAATTATTTAAAATACGAAATTTTTATAATGGATGTAAGGAAGATTCTTGAAATAGAAGAAGCAATCTGGATATAATCAATATTACAGAGATTATGAAGCGATAATGGTAACAAATTTAAAATCCTAAAATTTTTCCATTGTTGTAAATCCATAACCTTTATTTTTACACCATTTAATATAATCTTTAAAGACCCCATACATAACTTCTCCTGAATTTTTCTTAATAAAAAAAGGAATCTTAAATTTCCTTAAATCCATAAAATCCCAGGGATGTAACACCATAATAACATACTCTTTGTTTAATACAGTTCCAATCTTTTCATAAACTAGACTAAATCTATTAAAAAATCTGAAACATAAGAAAGTCATGGGGAATCTAATTACAGGATAAACTGAAGCAGGAATTACTTTTAGTCCTTCATTAAAATGTATTTTTCTTTTTTTAAACATATTATTATATCTTCCAGGAATAAAACAAGGATTCAAAGAACTATCATACTCAAAACCTAATTTTTTTAATAATTTGTAGTCGGGGGGATAGAATCTTGGAGCTCTAAATCCTTTTATTTTTTTATTAATTATTTTTTCAATTTCTTTTTTGGCTTTAGTCAATTTTTCATTAGCTTCATCACAACTCATATCTTCATAGTTGTCTTTATGTTCATCTGCATGTAAACCGATCTCATTTTTTTCACTTATCTCTTTAATCAACTTAGGGTATTTTTTAGCGAAATTAGCAGTGACAAAAAAAGTAGCGGGAACATCTAATAGATTTAATAATTTTTTACAACCATAATAACTGATTTGATACATTTCTTCATCATCAATATCAGAATTAAATTCTCTAGGTAGATCAAACTCTTCAACATCAAAACTTAATGCTATTTTTTTCATTACATTATCAGATACCATATGCTTTAGCATATGGAGAGCTGTACCTCCTATGGTTTTTTAAGTTTCTGAAAGAATATAAAAAGTGCGCAACGAAGTTGGCGCACTCAACAACCCGGTTTAAAGTAGAGTGGGCTTTCTTTAAAAAATTTGCGTAGGAGATAAAAAAATGAACATACAAAAATTTAGACATGCTGTAGGACAGAATGCCTTCCACTTTGTGTGGAAGCCTAAATATGCCAGAGATCCATTTAAGTTTTTGAAACTTAGAATTCTCTGTGAAGAAGTTTTGAGAGAAGTTGCTGATAAACACGGATTTGAAATTTATGAACTCTCTGTTCAGCCGGATCATATCCATTTGTTTGTTGAAGTTCCTAGAACTATGAGTGTTTCTAAAGCTCTTCAACTTTTCAAAGGATACTCTGCTTACAGAATCATGAAGCAGCATCCTTGGTTGAGAAGACACTTTAGAAAAGGACACTTTTGGAGTCCAGGAAAATTTTTCAGGTCTGTTGGAAATGTAACTAGTGAAACTATTGAACACTACATTTCTCAGTCCCAAGGTTCTTGGTCTTTTTGACATTTTTTTGTTATTGGATACCTCGTCCTTTAGGGCGAGGTTATTCATCTTAATTTCAATTTCACCATATTCTTTAACATCGAAATAATATGTTTATAACTAAACTTGCTTCCAATCTGGAATTTAGATGGAATATAAAACTCTTTGACTTTAAACTTTTTTAATCTATAAAGTAATTCAATATCAAAACTAAAATCTTTACAAACAAAATCATCTAAGTCCAAAACTTCTTTTCTAAAAAACTTAGCTCCTGCCTGTGTATCTCTAAATTTTAATCCAAATAAACCTTTAACAAGGCTATTCCAAACTCTGCTCAATAATTTTCTTACAAAAGGCTCATTAACATTAAACAAATTCTGTCCTTTCCATTTGGAAGCTATAACCCCGTCATAATTATTTAAGTGTTTAATCATCTTTTTTATTTCATTCAAATCAAAAGCATCATCAGCATCCAAAAAACCCACAAACTTAGTATTGGCTTTTCTAAGTCCTTCCAAAACAGCCCCGCCTTTCCCCAATTTTTCGTTAAATTCTAATAATTTAAACTTCTTATCTCCTTTACAAAAATTGCCGACTACCTCAACAGTCTTATCTTTACTTCCATTAGAAACAACAATGACTTCACTATCTTGGAAATTAGATTTGATAGACTTTAAAGTTTTTCCTATTCTTTTCTCTTCATTATATGCTGGTATGACTATTGTGAGGTCTTTCATTAGTAAAAAAAGTATAGAACAATAAACTTATAAATAATCCCCCTACAAGACCTAATAGAATTAAAACCACTTGCAGCAGACTTTCATGGAATATCCATAACAACCCTAGTTCCAAGATATTGAAAAAAATCAAGATGTAAACATATTTGATCCTCCTAATTGAAGCATTATAAAATGCCAGAACATAAGTTAGTGAAAATAAACTCATAAATACAGCAAATAATCCTAATAAATTAGAGATAGCAAAATAATCACTTCCAAACAGCATGTTTATTGTAAATATCGGGAATAAGAAATAAAAGCCAGTCACACAAAAAGCAAACAAACCAACTAATATTAATGATTTATACAATATTTTTTTGTATTCAGTATTAGCAGCATAGCTCTCAGCAACCTTAGGAAACATTACCATGCTTATGGACATTGTTCCAAAGAATATCACTTTGCCCAATAAACTCAATGCAGCATAATATCCAGCACTTACTTCATCAAAAAAGTGTTTAACTAGTACTAAATCAATTGTAAATATCCCTGTTAAACTTAACAACATTATTAATACCGGAAAAGCATACTTATACACCTGCTCACTTTTGAACCCTTCTTCTTTTATCTTAAACTGTTTAGCTAAGAAATAAATAGTTAGAAATAATGCAAAAGCATATGAAATTGTAAATCCACCAATAGCACCACTAACACCGAAACCTATTGAAACAAGTAAAATACCGCTAATTAATTTAAATACTCCTTCAGAAATAAAACTCATTCCTAATAATTTAAACTTCTGCATACCTTGAAGTACTCCTCTAGCAATAGGTAATAGTAAGGAGAAGAATAAAAAAATCCCTAGAACAAATAAAGGCATCATAGCATCTATTTTCATGAAGCTTGAGATTAACGGTATTAATAATAAAAATATGATAAATACACCAATACTAAAGATTAACATTTTCTTTAGGGACTTTTTAAATAAGAAGGTTATTTTACCAAACTCCCCTTTAGCTCTAAATGTAGAAACATATTTAGTAATGCTTGTTTGGATTGCTTGCATCGGAACAGCAATAAAATAAATTAAGGATAATAATGACCCAAATATCCCATAATCGCCGGGTCCTAATTTTCTTCCAACATAAAAATGAAACGCATATCCGAAAACATTCAAGACAAATATACTAATAAACAAAATAAAATTATCTTTTAAAAATTTCTTATTCCTTAAATAATGATCTTTTAATGCCATTCGCTTATAATGTTAAATATATAGATATTCTTCTTTCTTTTTAGTTTGAAGTATTTTCCCATAACTTCATGTATTTGTTCATAATTAACATAATGAGTATCATGAGAATCTTTTACAGATCTTATAAATTTAATCCCAATTTCAGATAAAAAATTGTCAGTTGATGTAGCAACAACAACTTTTTCAGGATTCATTTTTTTGAAGTTTTTCACAGCATCAACTAATTCATCCTGTCTCAAATGCTCTAAAGATTGACAGCAGAATATTTTATTCACTTTTACTTTCCTGTAATCTATTACATCCGTCAACTTAGGATCAATATCATACCCAATTATTTTCCCTTTCTTGAGGACTATTTTCAAATATTGTTCACCACATCCAAAATCCAGGATAGTATCTCCATCTTTAGGTTCTAAAAATTCAATAGCTTTTTTTAAATATTTGTTAGAGTAATGTCTGATAAACCAGTTTTTCGATTCATAAATCCTGCCTATTTGATTATTCATTTATATCACCCATATTAGACTGCAAAATATAAACTCAATTAGTATCATAAACAATGTAACTTGTTTCTCTGTAAATCTACCAGTCACTGTAAATATATGTGGCAACGAATAGATCTTATTATAATGTGACCTAACTTTGCCTTTGTAATAATAACCATAGCTTTGTTTTTTAAATCCCCCTCTTAACTTCAAAAAAAACTCAATAATAAAAGGGACTGAAACAATTAATGCCGCTTTTTCTATATTCCCAATGATAGCAACACTTGCAATAACCGCACCAAGTAAATAAGTTAATGAATCTCCTGGAAATATTTTAGCTGGGTATCTATTAAAATAAAAGAACGCGAGTAACACACAAAAAGTCATAAATGCAATTAATGCTGCAGTATTTCTCCCATTTACAAAAGCGTACAAAGCCAGCATACCAGTATAAACCAAACCCATACCACTTTCTAAACCGTTGAAACCCGCAAGCATATTAACCATATTAGCCGCTCCCATCACACCAATAGGCACGAATACTAAAGGATAGAGTAACCCAATATCCACTCTGCCCAAGAAAGGAATACTTAATGTGTTTACACCAGCATTGACAACAACTAATGGAACAGCAGCAACTAATGTTAAAAGTGGTTTTTGCCATTGTTTTAATCCTGCAGAACTCTCTTTATCTCTTTTTATGATTAAATCATCTACAAATCCGATAAATGAAATCATTAAAATGGATACAATTGCAGCAAATAGGAAATTTAGAGCTTTATCTCCTAAATATGGATCAAACAAGTTCCCAAAAAAAGTGGTGTAAAATATGAAAAAACTTAGTCCCATAAACATACCTGCCATTACAGGAATCCCGCCTGAAATAGGTATTAGTAGCTTATCTTCTTTATTCTGATCTTTAACTACCAACTCAATTAATCTTGCATATCTAATAAACCATTTTGTTGCAAAAAAAGTTGTTAAAAAAGCAATCAAACCTCCTACTAATGAGACGTAAATCATAAGCTCAAAAAACAAAGGAAGCATATAAAAACATTTCGTTACTCTATTTTTAAAGAAAAATGCCCCATTATGAAGATAAATATCATGGATTTGTGCACAAAAATTTACTGGAAAATAGCCAATATTATCAGTTTAGAGCAAAATACGCTAGCAAAATTTATTGGAAATATCTAAAAGGAAAGGTATTGGAATTTGGAGCAGGTTTGGGTCAAAATATTTTCTTGCATAAAGATACTGCAGAAGGGGTGGATGTTAGTGATTTCTCAATAGATTTTTGTAAGAAAAAAGGAATAAAAGTTACAAAAAATATTAAAAAAATTAAGGATAACACTTTTGATTCGATATTGTCTGTCCATTGTCTTGAACATTTGGAAAATCCATCTGGAACACTAAAAGAATTATATAGAATTTTAAAACCTTCAGGAAGATTATTACTAGTTTTACCAGTATCTGGAAAAAACAAACCTTTCAAAAATTTTAAATCTAATGTTGCTAAGCATCTGTTTAGCTGGAATTTTAGCCATATTAATGAACTACTAACTTTAAACGATTTTAAAGTAAGACTAAATAAATTCAATTATTCTTACGGTTACTCTATCTTTTACAAATTTAATTTCACTTTAGCTTTATTTTTGTTGAAGTTTTTAGGAAAACTAAAAAACAAAAAAGAAATGGTAGTTTTAGCTGAGAAATAGACAACTACTCCCATTTTTTAATTTAAACTCAAATCCACATTCTCTTAAAAATTCACAATTATCTTCAAAAGTTAATATCTCTTTAGCACCTAATTTGTTAATCCCATTTTTAAATTCACTACATTTCATCTCTCTTCCAAATCTCATGGTATCCCATAAACTTTCTCTGTACTCATGATTGCTTCCTGCAAAAATCACAGGACTGACAGTTATTAAATCATGATAAACAGGACCATAACTGTAGTAATTGTACATGTTTGAAGATGCGGCAGGAATATATCCTCCGTTTTCATGGAATCTGCTTCCGGGAATTCCATAAACAAAAAATCTTCCTTCAATGTTTTCCATGATACTTAAAGCATCATATTCATGCTGAGTATATTCTCTGACTAAAGGAGTATGATAATAAGAGACCCCAATACTAACTAACAGCATTACACTTAAACCTATTTTTATTAAATTATTAAAATTTGAAAAGTCTCTTGTTCGTAAGAAATAATATAATGAAAATAATAAAAATACCAATAAATAAACATCAGGATAAATATTGTTAAAAATAGGAACAAACACTATCGCTTTTGAGATAAATAATAAACTTAAAACAAATATAGGAATGAAAAATAATAATTCTTCTTTTCTCTTATTTTCTTTGTAATAGAAGTAAAAACTAAACCATAATAAAATTGGAATTATTAGGCTTGCAACACTTGTCCATAGCCATGCTTTATTAAAAGTCAATAGCCCTTCTGTAACAACACTAACATCTTCTCTATCTAAAGTTAAAATAAAACCAATCCACCAGAAGGAAGTTATTGCTATAGAAACTAGTCCGCTTAAAATTAATTTTACTTTGTCTTCCAAATCAATTCTTGTAATTAAGAATCCTAAAAGTGTAAAGGTAAACAAAATTGTAATAGCTGGATGAGATAATAACATTACACTGTAAAAAATAATAAAAGTCATGTAAAATTTCAAATTTAGTTTTTTATTGAGATAGATTAATAATAATGAAGATAAAATAACAAAATTCATCCACCCAAACAATTCAGTAACTCTTCCTAATCTTATAAAATTCCCAATTGCAATAGGGTTTCCAAACAAGAAAATAAAAAAAGCAATTCTTTTGACTAAGCTCATTTTATTTATTTTTCCTAAATAATTCATAGCTAAAAAAATAATAACAAACATCAAAATAACCGAAGCAAAAGTAGCAACTAAATAATCTCTAAACAAATAATATAATGGCAGTGCAAAATAAAACCATCCTGGGGGGTAAGATTCGAATAGAATAAAACCATTTTCCCAATGAGGAACTACTTGATGGAAACCATAATTAACTAAAAAATACAACTGGGCAATATAGGAAGCAATGTCGTTTGTTTTCTCCATAGGAAAAATATAAGCCCATTTACTAAAATCCCAAAGTCTATATAAAAAATATAAAACCATTAATACTGTAGGGAAATAAAACCATTTGTCTTTCATTTCAACACTCCTATTTTCTTATAATGCTCTATTGTTAATCTCAATCCTTCTTTTGGGGATACCTTAGGTTTAAATCCCAATTCTCTTTTTATCTTACCGATATCCCCTGCTTGGTTCTTGACCATAAAATTTATCCTTCTTTGATCAAGCAAAGGTTCTGTTCTAGTAACAGAAGCTAGAATTCTCAATGGTAAGACCAACATTCTTGCAACCATTTCAGGAAGATGAAATCTAGGAATTTTTACATTAACTTCTTTTGCTATAAATTCAACAAGATCTTTAAAAGTCATAAGATATTCATCACCGATAATGTAAGTTTTACCTACCGCTTCTTCACCCTTACTAGCAAGTATGGTTCCCTCTATCAGATTGTCTATATAACCTAAATGTTGCAAATTTTCCCCATTCCCTATTAATAAAAACTTTCCGTTTTGGATTGCTGAAAACGCACTCGCAAATCCAAAATTCAATCCAGGACCGTGAATTATTGTTGGTTGTATAATAACTGTTTTCATTCCCTTATCTCTATTGTATTCCCTAACTATAATCTCAGATTGTCTCTTAGATTCACCATAAAAAGTAGTCTCAGCCTTATACAAAGTTTCTTCATTCGCCTGCTTCTCAGTGTAACCATAGACTAAAAAAGTACTAAAATGAATAAATTTCTTAACACCCGCACTATAACTTTCTTCTATTATATTTTTAGTTCCGTCAACATTAGCTTCCCAAATCTCTTTTTTGCTTTCTCCTCTGCTCCCTATCACAGCACCTAAATGAAACACAATGTCTATCCCTTCAACAGCTTTTTTTAAAGAATCTTTATCCAATAAATTTCCAATTACAACGTTTTTGAATTCATTATTATCTTTTCTCACTAAACATCTTACTTCATAACCTTCTTTTTCTAATCGTTTCACTAGATGTTTTCCAATAAATCCACTAGCCCCTGTAACTAACGCTTTCATTTTCTAGCCAAAACATATAAATGGTGAGCAAGAGGTAATTTCAAAAATCTACCAATAGGTAATTTCTCAACTATAGAACTAATTTTAATCATACCATTGTTTGAGTTTAAAGATTTTTCAAAGTCCCAGTCCCACTCTTTTCCAACAACCTTCATACCACTCTTGAATAAACCTCTAACAGGAGTATCCCAGGTATCAGGCCAGATGGGAACATCTATCACACCCCTTTCAACCACCTTTAAACTATTCCTCTTGACCATTTTATTCAATCCAGAAAAGCTCATCCATTTCAAATCTCCATGGTCCCATTCTTGTTTTCTGAATCTATGATACAGAACATGTGGATAAGTACCAATATTGTACCTGTTTTGATTCATAATTAACACAAATTTCTTAGAAATTCTTTTCATTTCTTTTACTAATGCAACTGGATTTTGGAAATGCTCTACAATACAAAAATTCCACACTAAGTCAAAACTATTATCCTCAAATGGGAACTTTAACGGCTCTCCATGCTTGATTTCTATAGTTGTGCCTTTCCCAATGTTCTCCCATATATCTTTAGCCTTATTTTCTTCAACTTTAGAGGGAGTATAATAAACAACTCTTTTTCCCTTCTTAGCAAAAATTAAAGAGTTAACTCCTCTTACACCAGTAATACCATCACTAGGACCTTCAAACACACTTTGGATATCATATTTCTTCATTAATTTCATGAAATAGTCATTAATCATAATCCTCTCATACACGGTCCCCATACCTTCATCATAGTCTTTAGGGCTATATTTTACCAATCCTTCTACAAAATTTAGGAATAATCGTTCATTTTTATCCATATAAAAATTCCAAGAAATTAGCTTTATAAAGATTTAGGAATTTAAGACCTTATAACCTTCATACCAACTTTAAACAAGGTTTTCCAGTTATGAAACATGGTCGTATAAGCAGCATTAGCTAAAGGACAATGACATTCTTTATTCTTAATACTTTGTCTTATTTGCTTAGCTTTCTCACTTGTGAACCAGATTTTCTTAAAATTATAATTATGATCTCTCAAGCTTCCCATAGTATCTCCCCTAATACAGCAAGGCCATACTTCTCCATCAGGACTTATTTGAGCAGAAGCAAAACCAGAAAAACAAGGTAACACTTGAGTTTCTTTCTTTAAAACTTCTATAACAAAATCATAATAATTACTTCTAAACGCTTGAATTATTTTTGAAAATCCCTTAAACGATTTAGTATTTGCTTTTAAAAAATGAATAGCTCTTCTATAATCTTCCAAACTAGGGGTTATGTCTTCATTCATTGTTCCCAATTCAATTCTTTTCTCAGCTATCTCAGTAATATAAGAATCAGGATTTAATTTAATCAATTCTTTGTAAATTTCTGGAAATCTTTTAACATTATGTTTGCTGATAACCGTATGAATTCCTAATTCAAAATTCTTAGCTTTAATTTTTTTCAACTCTTTATAAGTTGCCATAGCTAATTCCCAATTTCTCTTAAATCCTCTAATTTCATCATGTCTTTCACCAACTTCATCCAAACTTAAATTTAATATAATCCTAGATTCAGGACAACTAGTAACTATCTCTTGTACGGTCTCAGGAATAACATTATGCAAAATACCATTACATGGAATATTAATTATCTTAGGTTTGCAATATTTGTATGCAGTCTTGACAATATCTGCAAAATCTTTTCTTTGAAATTGTTCTCCACCGCTAAAAGTAAACCAATAAGGATCTTTACCAATTTGCCTAAAAATTTTCTCATATTCTTCTAAAGTTAAATCTTTAACTAAATTCTCATAAACATTGCATGTTTTACACCTTGACATACACCTATTTGTAACACTAACCGTATAATTGATAGGCATCATTCTAGGAAAACCAAATCTTCTGAATGATTTATACAAAGGTGTCTTAAATATTATCTTAAGCATTTTTTAACTCCTTGGTGCTTTTAGCAATGTTCCATATGTATGGATTCTTATTTTTAATATAATAGTCATATCTCCCCAAAAATTTCCCATAAGCCTCAATAGCCATAGCCATCACAATCCATAGATTCTTTTTTGGGTTTAATGAAAAGTTTCTAGCTACCAGTTTTATAACTTTACCCAAATCATCAGTTGAAACAGTATGTTTTTGAACTTTCTCAAGCCAAACATGCCCTGCATTAATTCTTCTTCTTTGAATCAAAAAATCTTTAACGGTTTCAGGACCTTTATTCCTTACTACTGCATTTGGCACATATTCTAATTTATAACCCTTCTCTCTTACAATTGCTTCAATACTTGCCTCATCAACAGCACTTTCTTTAGGGATTTCTTTTACAAAATCTCTAAATGCAACTAATTCTCCACATTTAGGGTTTTCCATAGCTATTTCATGATGTAGCTTCCAAAAAAAATTAACAACAAAACCCATAAAATTATTATCTCGATTTACTGGAATAGGTCTTGATCCAGTCATTCCAACTTCTTCTTTTTCAAATGGAATACACAATCTTTCAATAGTATTTTCTTCAGGAACAGTATCTCCGCTTTCTAAAACTAAAATTTCGTTTTTAGCATTTTTTAAGAATAAGTTAATTGCACTACTTTTACCTTCTCTTTCTTTCTGGTCTATTAGCTTTACTCTTTTATCTTTTTTTTCAAACTCTCTGACAATATTATTTGTATTATCAGTGCACGCAGAGCTTACAACAAAAATTTCATCTATTTTTATTTTATTAGTCTTTTGATTAATTAAACTTGTTAATAATTTCTTAATATTTTTCTCCTCATTATAAGCACAAACACCTATTGAAACTTTCATTTTCCGAACCTCAATTTGAATGAATTTATGAAAAACTCGTAAACATCCTTTCTCTCAATCTTAGATGTCCCAACATGTCTATCTACAAAAATTATTGGTACTTCTTTTATCTTTGCTTTGTTTTTTACAGCCTCATATAGTAGATTCATCTGGAAAGAATAGCCTTTAACTTTCAAGTTGTTTAGATTTATTTTTTTTATTAAACTACTTCTAATAGCCCTGTAACCAGAAGTACAGTCTTTTACCTTATATAAACCCGCGATAACTCTTGCAAAAAAGTTTCCTCCACTTGATATTAGTTTTCTATCAAAGCCCCAATCAGGGGTATCCCCACCAGGGATATATCTTGAACCAATAACAAAACCATAACCATTTTTTATTTCTTTTAGAAATTTAGGAATATCCTTAGGATCGTGTGAAAAATCAGCATCCATCTCAAATAACACATCAGCTTTTAACTTTTCTATAGCGTGTTTAAATCCCCTTATGTAAGCAGCCCCTAACCCGTGCTTTTCACCAGTTATCATACTTACCCTCTTGCCTTTTAGAAATTTCTTTACTACTTCTTGAGTTCCATCAGGACTATTATCATCTACCACCAGTACATTCATATCAAAATCTTTGATAGTATCAAATATCTCTAGTAATGTTTTTAACAACTTTCCGATATTGTCCCTTTCATTATAAGTAGGTAATACAATGCAGCATTTCATACAAAGACTTCCCATAATAAAGTATTTAAAATTAATGATACGAAACTCTTATAAACTTTTAAATGTAGTTAAGCTTAGAGGCTAAAATGAATATCCTTCTAGTTATTCCCCCTTATACACACACAAAAGGGGAACACCAATTTATTGTATTTCCTTTAGGGATGGCTTACATAGCTTCAAGTCTAGAAAAAGCAGGTCATACAGTAAGTATCATTGATTCTATCATAGAAGATCCAACCCCAAAAGGAGATTCACAAGGAAATTACTTGTTTGGTCTAGAATGGACTAAATTAATGGATAAAATAAAACAAATTAACCCAGATGTTATCGGAGTTTCCTGTGGCTTCACTTCTCAGTTTAAAAATACAGAGAAATTATGTAAATTAATAAAAAACTTTAACCCTAAAATTAAAATCTTTGGCGGAGGAGCTCATGCATCAGCTTTAGTGGAGAAAGTTATTGAAACAGGTTTAATTGATTATGTTACCTTCAAAGAAGGTGAAGCAACAGTTGTAGAATTAATGGATGCGATAGAGAAAAAAATTCCATTTTCAAAAGTAAAAGGTATTGGTTACAAAGTTGAAGGTAAAGTTCAACTAAATGAAAAAAGACCTTTCATAAAAGATTTAGATTCTTTACCCTTCCCGGCTAGACATTTACTGCCTATGGAAAAATATTTCAAATATGGTAAAAATCACGCCCACAATTTTATAACTAAACATTCTAGATACACAACAGTAGTGGCTTCTCGTGGCTGTCCATACACTTGTTCATTCTGCTCAATTCATACAGTATGGGAGAGAAGCTGGCGCCCAAGATCTCCTGAAAATATCTTAGACGAAGTAGAACAATTAGTCAAAGAGTATGGTGTTAAAGAAATACAGTTTGAAGATGACAATCTAACTTTAATTAAAGATCGTGCTATGAAACTATTCCAAGGCATTATTGATAGAAAATTAAATATCTCTTGGACAACACCAAATGGAATCTTAGTTAATAGTTTAGATGAAGAATTAATCAGAGTGATGAAAAAATCTGGTTGCTATAGAGTTAACTTGGGAATAGAATCTGGAAATCAGGAAATTGTAGACAAAGTCGTTAAAAAACCATTATCTTTAGACCATTGCAGAAACATGATTAAAGTTTTCAAAAAATATAATATCCCAGTTACAGGTTTCTTTGTTATGGGTATGCCTGGAGAAACAATTCAAAACATGAAAGAAACAATCCAATTTATCAAAGAGAATGATTTTGATGATATTTTAGTTTCAATAGCATCTCCTTATCCAGGAACAGAACTATGGGACATAGCAATGAAAGAAGGCTACATGGAACATAATCCAAATTCAGCTTCTTACGAAGTAAAACCAAAATATTCAACAATATCTACAAAAGAATTTACAGCAAAACAAGTTGAAGAATTAAGAAACAAAGCTTATATTGAATTTCAACTAAGTAAATTAAAAAGACATCCTGTTAAGTTCTTAACATCACAAAGAAATTATATTACTCTAGGCAGATACTTTAGATTCTTCTTGCATGATAGAATTCTAGATCCATTGACAAATAAAAAAAGATTTGTTAAGAAAACAGTAGTTACGAACTAAAATTAGATTTCCCTTTCACCTTAAAAGATATATATAAGATCGCAAAAAACGAAACAATGAAAGATACAAGAGTATTTGATAATATAAAACATAAGAAGAAGTATGAATTCCGCCTCTCTCTACAAATTGTTTCCTTAATATGTTCACTGATTTTGTCATCCAAACCAATAGCAATAATAGAAAAATCCAATAATGTAATTTCCCAATTTGGCCATTATAACCTCTCTAAACAAAACTCTTATTTCTCAGCTTCCAACCTAATTTTAAAGAAGTAATCAAATCTAACCCCATCATTCCAACTAAAGACTTTCCAGAACTTAAATCAAATACTAATTTGAAAAACCTATTTGGAGGCAATGTTATCATTTTCTTAATTAAAGGATCTAAAAATGGAAACTTACAAGCTAAATAAAAGAACCTTTCCAAATTCTCTAATTGTCTGACATCCATTCCTTCCATCAAGCTTCCTGCATTAAACATCATATACTCTTCAGGTTTTAACTTCCTTTTCAAGTAACCCTTTCTAAATGCATAATCTTCCATATCAGTTCCAGATAAGGGCTGGAAAATACTCGCTAACGGATAATCTGTTCCTATTTGTCTATTAAGTTTAATAGTTTCATAAGCCATCTCCAAAGTTTCTCCAGGAGTTCCTAAAATGTTGAAAGTTCCAAATTTGATTTTATATTTTTTAAGTAACCTACCAGCATTAATTATTTTTTCCTTACTAGTATTTCTCTTCATAACTTCATTTCTCATATAATCATTTCCAGATTCAATACCAAAGAAAATATTTCTACAACCGGCTCCTTCCAAAGCAATAACAACTTCTTCAGTTAATTCATCTGGTCTTCCCAAACAAGTAAAAGGTAATTTAACCCGTTCTTTATATTTATTTAAAAAGTCTAACAACCAAGGTTTATTATAAGTAAAAGTATCATCTGGAAACCTTACTAACTTCATATTATATTTACTCTTAACATCTAAGATCTCATCAATAACATGCTCAGCACTTCTCCTTCTGGCATATTTTCCTTTATCTCCAATAATTCTCTTCAAATGGTGATTAAAACAATAAGTGCAAGGATAAGGACATCCCCTCCCAGTCATAAACTTCTTGGCAGGAATCTCTTGTAATATTTTATACTTATCATAAATACTTCTATCCATAAAAGGAAGTGAATCTAAATCTTCCACATATCTGGCATAATCATTCATTATTACTTTCCCATCTTTCTTAAAACCCATTCCTTTAATATTCGTTCTTTTAGAGTTGTCAGCAAATTCAACTAACGCAACATCTCCTTCTCCCATACAAATCATGTCAACTTCTTCATGCTTTATAGCAGCATCGGGATCAAAGGTAGGATACATCCCTCCCAAAATTATTGGAACATTAACATATTTCCTAACTTCTCTAGCTAAAGACAAGATATAGTTATGATGCCCAGCACTCGCTGAGAACAATATATAATCTGGATTGTAATCTTTCATTTTATTAATCCACTTAGGTTCTTCAGGTATTATCAATAATTCAAAATCATGCCCAGCTTTTTTCAAATTAGCAGAAAGCTGCATAGGAGACAAGTATTCAAATGCCATGTCCTGCAAGAATAGAAATTTCACCATTTTTCTTAACCATAGTTAACAAGCAACATATTTAAACGTTACTATAGCTAGAAATTTCAACTAAAATGTCAAAATTCAAACAATTAGTACCATATTTAGCAATAATAGTCCTATCCTCAATACTCTTAGGAGGAATTTTTGAGCAAGGTTACTTAGTAAGGTCAGATAACTCAACTCACCTTCTAAGAGCGATTATGCTTAAAGATAATATTTTAGCAGGAGATTTTACTTCTTGGAATTATAATGACAATTTAGGTAGTCCTTTCTTGACTTATACTTACATCTTAATGTATATAATAATAGCATTAATAAGCACGATAACAACACTGTCAGTTAGTTTAACCTACAAATTAACTTTGTTCCTAACATTTATTTTAATCCCTTCACTCTTGTATTTCTTCTTATCTAAAAATTTCAAAAAATTGCCTTCATTCTCGGTTTCATTATTATTTATCTTTCATGTAGCAACAATTCAGCAATTTTTAGAAGGCATGTGGGGTCAATACTTGGCAATAGTATTTTTACTAATTTTTTTCTATTATCTCCATAAAAATTCAAGAAAATTAACTTACAAAAACATAGGAATATTGTCTATCTTATTGTCATTAACTATTCTAGCACATCCCTATGTTGGTTTATCAACATTATATTTATTCGGTTTATATTTCATTCTGATAATAAAAAATAAACTTAAATCATTATTAATCCCAATTTTATCATTATTAATGAGTTCTTTTTATTTGCTTCCAATTATATCAACAAATTCCTGGGCGGTATCCAATATTGGTTGGGGAATCTCATCAAATTTTTTCGAGGCTATCTATAAATCATTTGGGATATTGTTTTCATTACAAAGCCTAAAAACATTTACCTTAGAAAATTTAATTTTAACAATTCCCAACTTAATTTTAACAATATTAGCATTAATAGGGATAATCCTTCACTTGAAAAAGAGAGATAATGATTTGTTAAAGATTTCTTTTTTATTTTTGATAATATCTTTTATAATAGGCACAGGTTTTTGGTTTAATTTTTATATTTTTGATTTATTACCATTAAAAAATATTTTATCATCAAGATTCTTAATCATAGCCAAACTACCATTATTTATCTTTGCAACATTTGCATTGTCAAAGATAAGATTGAATAAAACTATATTTTATTTATCCATTATCTTGCTATTAATCTCTTCAATTACTTTGTTTCAACCAGATAAAGATCTCCTAAGAACATCTGAAAATTCTCCTGAACTAAATGATTATTTTAAAACTATAGGGTACTTACAAGCTTTAGATTTAACAAATACTAGAATTGTTTTCCAATCAACTTATAAAGTTACTAATGAAGGAATATATACACCATTGGTCTTGGCACCACACACTCTTCAAACTCCAGTAATTGGTTCTTGGTCGGATCCAATTTTCCAAATTTCAGAATCCTTAGATGCAACAAGAAGCAGATTATTCAACACAAAAAATATCCCTGAAGAAAAATTAATAGAAAATATGGAATTATATAACGCTAAATATCTGGTTTTGACAGAAAATTTAGAATTAAAAAATTTCACAAAATTAACCTCAAACAAATTTATAATATATGAATTGGAAAACTTTAACTCAGACTGGGTCGAAACAAATGCAAATTATGAAATTAAACAGTTAAAACCGCCAACAATAGAAATAGAAGCAGAGAATGAAACTAAAATATTAATAAAAATGGCTTATCATCCTTTCTGGAAAGCATACATAAATGCTAAAGAAGTTGAGATTAATAATAATAATTATTTGATGGAAATAAATTTAGAAAAGGGAATTTATATCTTAGAACTAAAATATAACCCTATAAAAAGATTATATATTTTATTATCTCTAATGGGTCTATTATCTGCCCTCTACGCTGGTTACAGCAGGATTAGGTAATATATCTTCATAATAAATTTCAGGAACAACTAAATCATCAGGATAGCTTATTTCCCATATTTTCAAAGGGCCTATTATCCTCCCATTATACACAGATAAAGGAATTTGTGACTCATCATTATAAGCTAATTTGAAGTAATCCCCTTCCTGCCCAGCCAAATATAATTTATAGAATAATGTATTTCTTACTTTTTCAGAGATGTATAAACCATTTCCTAGATTTTCAACTTGTCCGTCATTAATCTTTGGAAGTATGAAGAAACATCCCTTTAATCCATCGGTAGGATAAATAATCTCTTTTCCATCAACGAATAAGCATTCAATAGGTATATTTATTTGGTTATTCCCATAAGCAAGAATTGCATTTGGTTGACCGAAATCGATTGAATTATTCCCACTATTTTTTATAGGCAGAACAATAACAATTATCCCTGCTCCCCCCTTAGGATATAAAACCCCATTATATTCAAAATCCCAGTCTAAAGGGGTTCCCCCTACATAAACATAAGCAATAGAATCCCTATTCTCTCTTGTTTTGGTATCATCCCTACTAAATACATTAATCCATGAATACCTGTCCCAGTTTTCATCAGCACCAATTGAAGAAAATGCAGGGTATTTCCCAATCTCATCAGAAATTATTAGCAAATGAGTAGCATCATGTGCTTTTAAAAACTCTAAAGCTTCAGTTTCATTCTGTCCTGTTAGAACATGCCTTCCCATCATATGATTTAAGCTTTTCTTGGCATTTCCACCATCAGTAACCGTTGCCATTCCAAAACCTGTCTGTACCCAATAACCATAATCCCACCAATGGGCAAACACAGGACCTTCATAATTCATCTCTAATTTGCCATCTTTTTTAGTAGTGGTTATAACTGGTTTTGGTAGATTGTCTCTTACCCACTTTCCTGCTTGCTGCCACTGTAAACTATATCCAGTTCCTGAAAATTTTGCCTGTTGAATTATCTTTTCAGGATAGTCCAAAACAACACCTTTATTCAGTAAACTTCCAAACGTTGAGCCTATAAAATTATCAGAGTCAATACCTCCTCCGAAATTAAATGGATTAAACAACACCAAGAACAATAATAACCATAACCCCCATTTTAACCCAACTCTGTTGCTTTCTTTTATTGAGATATCCCACATCCAAATTAAAGCATAACTTGTAATTATGGTGTTTATGACAGGAAATAGAAAGATTATCCTATTAGCTCCTCTTACAGCAACGATCATGACTAAGAACCATATAATAACAAAGATATACTCCGCTTTTGATTTTTTGATTTTTACAAATAATTCTTTATCTTTATTATATAATTTAATATGAGAAATCAGTAAGAATAAACAAAAAAAGATAGCAAATCCTATGTAAATAAATAAAGCAAAAATTGTATCTCCATTTAAATAAGTAGCATCTCCCCTGTATCTATTAAATACAAATCCGAATATAAAAATGAAGAAGGTAATATTTAACCATTTCTTCTTATCAAACCCCTGGGTAGTTTTATAAAAAAGTAATAATACGCCAAAAATCATGACAACAAAAATCTTCCAGTTTAATGCATTTATTAGATCAATTAAGTAAGGTTGATGAGCCTCAGCAACAGTCAGTGCCCATCTATTCTGACCAAAAGGATTTGTTAAAACAATGAATAAATCTTTGATTCTTGGGATAGCGAACAATCCAAAAATAAGGGAAATTAACAGTGCACCAATACCCACAGGAAGTTTATTTGTAATCTTCTCTTTAATTTTTAATAAGTTTTTTTCAAAGACAATTATTCCAATCAAACCGACAATTAATGTGAATGCAGCAAATCCCATATCTACAGTTTTAAGATTATCAGTAATGGAAGGGGCAGTTGTCAATGTCATGAGAATAAAGAATATGAAAAACCAAGAAGCATAAGCACATATTTTTTTGCTGTTTAATCTAATAAAAACAAAATTAACCAAACTAAATCCAGAAATTGTAGTAATTGTGAATGTTACTCCTCCCCAAACCATGCCCATAAATCCTGTAAATATTCCGGCTAAGATACCAAATATGATGATTCTTTTGAATTCTATGGCTTTCCATGCACTAATAAAAAAATAAAAAGAAATGAACATGAAAGCTATTGCTAAACTTTCCTTATCACTAAAACCAGCCATTGTTCTTTGTAAAAAAGGAGGGACAGTCGCTAAAAAGAAACTACTTAACAATGCAACCCTATAATCAAATAACTTTCTTACTAATAAAAAGAAGAATATTAACCCAAAAACAAAAGCAATAGGAGGGTATAAAACAAAAACCTTCTCAACACTAATTGACGGATTGAAAAAATGTATGAACTTATATAAGTAGGTAATAAAATGACTTAAGAAATTAAAATCTCTTAGTGTCTGAAAGCCCCATGGATAATATCTCATGTAATCAACAACAGGCAAGGCACCATGTTCCAAAATAAATCTAACATATCTCAAAAAAGCATCAGGATCTAAAGCTAAAGGAGTGTATTTCCCTGTTGTAGCATCTATAAGTAATGGTAGATTCCTAGTCCTAATCCAGTAACCAAAACAAGCTATTAAAGCAAAAACAAACCAATACCAATTCTTTTTCAGATTAAGTTTTTCAACAATCTTCTTTTGTCTTTCTTCAATAACCCCTTCCATTAATTAAAACCCCATGTTAGAATTTAAAAAACTTACTCTTTTTTAACACCCATCTCTTTTATCTCTAACTTCCCTTTATCAGCAACTAAAACAACTTCGTCATCAGAATTAAATCTTGTAATCTTCGTAATTTCTCCAGGCAGTCTTATCCTTCCTGCTTTTATATCCAAATTAACAATTAATTCTTTATCCGCCTGTATTTTATCATCTTTAACTAAGTTTTTAGCCTCTAAACTATCACTCTTAAACTTTCTAGCCTCATCAAATAAAAATTTAGCAATCTTTCCAGCCACATTATCTTTTGTAGCCGCCGTTATTCCTTTTAAGCCAGGACTTAAATTAACTTCAATGACCATGCTTTTGTTTATTCCTTCTAAAAGATCAACCCCGCAAATATCAGCTTTAACAGCTTTGGCAGCCCTAATAGCTAATCTTTCAGTATCATAATCCATCTCAAATGGTATCCCAATTCCCCCTTGATGGATATTGCTTCTCATCTCCCCAGCTTTCCCCTTTCTTTTCATGCATGCAATAACCTCATCTCCGGCAACTATTGCTCTTATGTCAGTAGCATCAGTATCTATAAATTCCTGAATTAAATATGGTTGATTGAAAACTTCTAAAGTATCTAACATTGATTTAGCAGAACTTACAGAATCAGCACTCATTACGCCCTTTCCCTGCGTTCCTGATGGAATTTTTAATATAACAGGATAATTAACTTCCTCTAGCATTCTTTTAGCTTGTTTTGTAGTGGCAGCAAAATAAGTTCTGGGAACAGAAACCTTTAATTTGCTTAGCTCAATCATAGTTAAAAATTTATCATGGGCAATCGTATAAGCACTTGGAGCAATCGGAACATAGCACTCATCTTTCAAAGCAAAACTTATCGCTCTTTGAAGTAAAGCGTATCTGAAGCTTCCCCTGATATAAACACAATCAAATTTCGGTAATGGATTTTCATTGTACAAAACCCCGACATCATTATTCTCAACCCTAATTTCAATTTTTCTTATATCAATCTCTTCAACTTCATCAAATAATTTTCTAGCCTCCTCACTAATCATCTTACTGCCAGCTCCCCCCAAACTTATCAATGCAAGTCTCATTTCAATGGATCAATTAGAAAATTACCCTTTCTTAAAGCCTCCCTTCCTATTAACACTCTATACTTCATTTTGCTCCTGTCTGAAATATTAATCAAAACCTTAATCTTTACTCCATTTATTTTTATTTCTTCCTCAACAACAGGTCTTTTTGTCTTTCCAGAAGCACTTCTATATCTCTTTTCTGCTAAAATAGGTCCTAAATTAAGTTCTTTAGCAATAACCCTATCAATAGAACATCTCCTAGCTCCGCTATCAATCCTTGCTATAATCTTCTTCCCCCTTATTTTTACCTTTTCTGTTAAACCTATAATGTCTCGGTCAACCATTATCCTTCATTTTCCTTTCATTATTTTTAAACCTTTCTACACAACTTTTTTAAAGTATAAAATAAAATATATAAATATGATACCAAAGCACAGTAAATATCTAATCTTATTACTCTTTATAGCGGCAATTTACTTAATATTCTTACTAATAAAGCCGTTTATCTCTATCTTATTGGGAAGCGCAATCTTAGCTTATGCTTTCTATCCAGTTCATAAAAAATTAGAAGATAAATTAAAAAAACCAAAAATAGCAGCTGCATTGACAACAACCCTGATTTTATTAATAATTGTCGTCCCTTTGATATTTGTTTTAAATGTTTTAACTTTAGAGTCTATCTCTGCTTATCAAATCTTAAAAGGTTATGATTACTCTTCCGTAAATATGTTTCTAGATGAAAAATTTTCTCAGTTTTTAAGCGAAATAGTTAACAGAATTTTATCATTTTTTGTTAACACCTCTTCAAAAGTAGTATTTTCAATTCCGACTTTAGCTCTAAACTTCTTTTTATTATTCTTTATAATCTATTATTTATTAAGAGATTCAGATATAATAGTCTCGCACATTAAAAATTATTTATTTATTAAAAATAAAGAAGTTGTCTATAATAAGTTTGACCGTTTAACAAAAGCTTTGATTTACGGAACAATCTTAATCGCAGTTGTTCAGGGTATTTTAGGTGGAATAGGATTTGCAATCTTTGGAATCCCGTCTCCGATTTTATGGGGGTTTGCGATGGGCATCGCTTCTTTCATTCCAATTGTCGGAACAGCAATAGTTTGGGCTCCAGCAGCTATTTTTAAATTAATTCAAGGAGACATTTTTTCAGGAATTGGGTTATTCGTCTTTGGAGCAATAATAGTCGGCTTTTCAGATAATTTGATAAGGCCCTATTTTGTTAGTTCAAAAGCAAAAGTCCATCCAGCTATAGTCTTGCTTGGAGTTTTAGGCGGCTTAGAATTATTTGGTTTTACAGGAATCATTATAGGTCCATTAGCCTTGGCTTTAGCCTTAGAGTTTATTAGATCTAGAGAAAATCCTCAATAAAAATTACTTTTACAATATATAAATCTTTAAAAAGATATTCTTTTAAGAATAAATTATGAGTAACGAAAAATCTTCAGAATTCAGGGATTTAGCTAGGGATATTGCTAGGGTGATATTAGTTCATTCATGGGAAGAAACCCAAGTTAAAGACGTTTTACTTTATGGCTCTACTTTACTAAGTTCAGCACCAAGAGACATAGACCTTTTAATACTCCATTCCCAGGGGACAGGATTAGCAAATTATACAACCACACTGTCTAAATTTACAGATGGAGAAATAGCCTCAGGAGCAACAATACATTATTACTCTCCTAATGGAATTCTTCACCAATTAGGGTACAATGGAGAAGAAGATAGTGTTCATAGTAGGGTTCTTGATTTATTTAGAGAAAGGGGCATGTTAAGAAAGGAGGATCATCATACATTCATCCCCCCAACAATTGACAAGGTTCTAGATTTACACGTATTAACAACACTTACAATAACAGACCCAGGGTTTATGGGAGAAAGACATATTGATTTTTATAGACAATACATAGAAAGGGTTAGGCAAAAAGCAATAAGAGAGTCTGGCAGTGACCGAACATTCTTCCATAGGATTTTTACTCAGGGAAAACTATATGATCCCAAAAGTGGGGATTTTACAGCATCTTTTGAAGATAGCTACCCAGGAAAATTAGATTTGTTTCCTAGTTCTCAATAAAATAATCTAGGAGTAACAAAAACTTCTACAATAGCTGAAAATACTAATAATAAAATAGCAATAACAATTAAATCCACAGAATCCATTAAAATTTTCCTAAATTTATCAGTTCCGAAATCATGCCTTATCACAGCAACCGAAATTATCCCTCCAGCCAAACCAGCAACAAAATAAGCTGTTATCTCAGGAATCCCATGGACAATATATCTCATAATTCCAGCACTTGAAACTTGAAAATATCCTGTTATTTTCTCAAAACCCGCAGCATCAGCTAAAGTGCTTATATTATTTCTTATAAATGTCCCAATAGCAGCAGCAATAACACTCGCATTCCAGGTTAAAATAAATATAGCTCCGGCTCCAAATAAAAATGCAAATAAAATACAAAAGATCATAACTTTAACATTATTTGAGAATATCTGCATTAAAAAGTCACCGCTCACATTCAGCCCAACAACGCCTGAATTAATGCTTCTTATAGTTTCCAATTGAACATTAAATAAATTTCTTATAATATGCTCGGGTAAAACTGTAAACCAGAATACATAGCTGATTAAATATCCGAAAAATAAAGAAACAAAAATTAAGATTGCTTTGCTGTGCTCTTTTAATAAAAATTTCTCATTATCACTAGTGCTATCCTTCTCTTCTTCAATTCTAATGACGCTGTAAACTAAAGGAATGCTGGCAACAACAGTCAGAAAAACCATTACTAAACTAGCATAATCTCTAAATATCCATAGACTTAAGAAGATCGCTATAGAAGCGTAAACTACCCCAATTATCATCATCTCTATTGGATGCCCTTCTGCTTTTGTTGGATTTATTAAACTTTCAATAACCACTTTGAAATTAATATTAAGAAACTCCTATATATATTTTTGCTTAGATAAGTTTATATATTTTAAAATTTAGTCCATTCTAAAATGAAAAAAGAAATTTACTATTTTACAATATCCTTGCTAATTGTGTTAATTGCATTTGGTAATATTGTAGTCGCAGATGAAAATTCAGATGATAGCAAAGATAGTTCTGATGATTTGGATAGCGGAAGAGATTCTCCTGATGACGACGAAGACGAATTAGATGATGAAAAAGACGATGAAGATGACGAAGATGAAGCTAAAGAAAAAACTAGAGAAGAAATAAAGAAAAGAGAAGAAGAGACAAAGGAAGAAGCTAAGGATAGATTGGAAAACCTAAGAGAAGATGCTAGACAAGAAAGAGAAAAAGTAAGAGAAGAATTTAAAGAAAGAACCGAAGAATTAAAGCAGGAAAGAGAAGAGAAATTAGAAATTCTTAGGAAATATATTAATGAGGAAGGAAAAGAAGTAAAAATTGAACTTAAAAGGGAATTAAGAGATGGAAGAGAAGAAATCAGAAGAAAAATTAGTGTAGGGGATTCAGAATTTGAAACAGAATTAGAGGTAGATGAAGAAACCCAGGACAAGGAAGTAAGAGTTAAATTATCTAATGGAAATAATCAAATTGTTAAAATAATGCCGGACAGAGCTTCCGAAATCGCTTTAAGAGTTTTAGAAAGTAAAGGCGTTAATTTAGAATTAAAAGAAGTTGGCAATGAAGAAAAAAGAGCTGTTTACGAAGCAAGAATTGAAAAAGAAGGAAAAATCTTAGGTTTATTCAAAGCAAGAACAGAATTAAGCACAAGAATAGATCC
>JAGVZL010000045.1 GCA_018302505.1 Candidatus Woesearchaeota archaeon
GGAATTGCTACTTTGTTAACAACACTAAATAAGTAAATAAATGGAGGTGACAAAAAAATCACGGGTAAAGTAAATAAACCTTCTTTTGCATCAAAATGTTTTAAGATCAAATACCCTAAAAATAAGCTAATCACTCCCAAAAGCGCAAATAAATATTTAGCAGAGGATTCTATGCTCAATTTTGTTATATAACTAAATCCAGCGATTATGTAACTAAGCCCCAATTCCATAAAGTTATTCCTTCCTGAGAAACTTAATCCGTCATAGTTAACATATCCTTCATCTAATACATTTTGAGCAATTCTTAGATGGTAAAAACTTTCATCCCCAATCATGAAAGGATTATCCCTCAAAGTATTTGGAAGTAATATAAATACAAGGCCCAAAATTAATACTAACGGTAAATACCACTTACTAGCATAAAACTTTGTAAACCTTTGGAGTCCCAAAAAAGATTCCTTCGAAACAGTTTTCATCATCTAACCACCTTACATTGCCAAATTCTATCTCACTTTCAATTGGTACTAGTATATAATCTACATTATGTTTATTTATTAAATCTAATGCTCTAACTTCCGACTTAGTAGAATATATCATCTGGACGTCTTTAAATCTCTCTGAAGTGTCTGGAGCCAGTAAAAAATTATCATCAATAACATTCCTTTTTCCTGCTAATGCTGTAATTAAGTGGCCCTTGTTTAATGGAGCAAGAATAGTCACATCAGGCAAAGCATTATCTTTAATCCAGTTCAAAACCAAAATTTCATATTCTGTTGGAGTATGTTCTTGTATATTTTTAGAAGCATCCAAGAAACTTGGGATTACTAAAGAAGAGATTAGTATCAATACCGAAAAGAGAGTTACAGAGTTCTTATACTTCGAAAATTTAGTTTTATCTAAATATTTCAAGAAAATTTTAAAGCTTAATCCGGATATAACAACTAAGGCAACCCCTATAAACATTAAACCAACTTCATCCTTCAAAAATTTAAACCATAACAAAAGCAAAATGCTCAATATTAAAGAGCTTAGAATCATTACATCCTCTCTCTTTTTTGCCCATCCGAAAGCAATCCCTATTAACCCAAAAATAATAAGCAAAATCCCGACTTTTAAAACAGTTTCTATAAAACTAAAGTTAAAATACGTTGCTAAAACTTGAACCGGAACATTATTCCTAATAACCCCAAATCCGTGAACTAAAAAAGCTTTTTTGTAAATCAAAAATTGCACAAATAAGATTAATAATAATGAAAAAGATAGTATCTCTTTCTTAATTTTCTCGATAGGAATACTTTCGCTGACCATTAACACAATAAAGAAAATCAAAGTAATTAAAAAAACAAAGGAGGACGGATGCAAAATACCCAAGAAAAAACTAAAAGAAACAAATTTAATAATATTATTCTTCTCTCTTATTTTTATAAGCAAATATAATAAATAAAATACTAAAGGTAATACTAAAGAATAAATAGATATATTGTTTAATATTTCAGAGAAAACTATAGGTACAAAACCAGAAAGCAAAGCCAGTAGCATAGAAAGATTCTTTTCTTCAATTAAAGCATAAGAAAGCCTGTAAACTAAAAAAACCAGCAGGCTGATAAAAATATTAGGGATTAGTTTAAGTGCAAGATCTAACGGCATAAAAAAGCCAAAAAATGCAAGGATATAATGGAAAACAGGAGAAATTATTACATCTCTGCCGTTATAACTCAACATATCATAATTTAAAGGCTTTCCGGTATCCGAGATATGGTGTATTAACCTATAATTCAAATAAGCTTCATCATTAAAAAAGGGAGTTTGAAAAGCAAAATAAAGCCTGCTACCTAAGACTATTAAAAATATTAAAAATAAAACCATCCATTCTTTATTTATTTTTCCCATAAAATTTTCTTAAAGCCTCATCAAATTGATTGTAATTCATTAAGTTGCAAAGCTCTTTAAAATCATCTATTTTAGTTAGTTTCCTATCCTTCTGAGACAGTTCACTTAGTTTTAATTTAACATTATCAATTAAAATTTTACTTTTTAATTTTTTTATTTCATTAATAATTTCATCTTCTAAATAGGTTTTATCTGTCCTATCAAAAATTAACAATAAATCAGAAAATTGCCTCTTCAATTCTTGCTCATTAGAGCCATTCATAATCAGCTTTACTTCCTTAATTCTCTTTTTTAGAGACTTATTAATCTCCATATAAATAAAATAAAGAAGTAGTATTATAAAGTTTTTGTTAAGAAAATAATGACTTAACAAATAAAGTTCCATAACTTCCCTTAGGTAGGGTAAATTCTAAGACACATTTTATCTTTCCATGATTTAATTCATCTGTTCCATATCTATATTTAAAATTTTTAACACTGACAAATATCTTTCTTTCCTTGCTTTCTCCAATCAAAAAAGGCATTTCTCTTAAGATAAAATCACTTTTATTTATATTTTCTTTCTTCATAATTTTAGTATAAATATTCTCAATGAACTTATTTTTGAATTTTGTATCGAAATTAATCATGGGTAAAGTTCCTGATTTATATTTTTTTATATATTCGTTAACTGCTTCATTGAAAATATAGCTTTGATAAGAATTCAATGCGAACCTTAATATTTTTTTATCAAATTTAAAAATTTCTTCCTTATTTTTCAATTCCAAGAGTTCACATAATTTTTTATAATCTCTCATTAGTAAAGCCTTGCCGATTTTAGTATTTTTATTGCTAAATCTCTGTGTATCAAAATAATTAATCATTTTCTTAGGTTTCAATACTTTTTTTTCAGATAGATCCCTAACAGTTATATTAAAATAGTTTTCATCTAATCCGCCCAATTTAATAGGTTCCTCTCCCTCGCCAACTTTTTCAATATTAACATCCTTAATCTTCAGCTTAATATTTTTAATATTCCTAACAGAAATATATTGCTCTGTGACGGCATTCTTATCCTTTAATCCCGCATACCTAATATCTTTTTCAGGTATTTTAAGTTTTCTCGCTATAATCCTTACAACATCAATAGTATTCCAATTCTTTTTTTTCAGCTTAAAATAAGAATACTCTCCATTTTTTCTTTTTTTCAATTTGATAATCTCTTTAACTATAAAATCTTCCGGAATTTGTTTTATTTTGTACATATTAACCTTTCACTGAATAAACAAAGTAATCATCATAAGGATTTTCTAGTTTCATCATCTGTTTATTATTTAACTTTTCAAAATATTTTCTAAAAGGTCTCATAGAATTACCATGTGTAGAAATCGCAACATTAATTTTTTCTTTTTTTATTTTCTTTAATAAATCCTTAATAAATTTTCTAACTCTATCCTCAACCATTTTTATGCTCTCTCCCTTTGGCGGATGAGCATTATAACTTCTATGCCAGATATCGAATTGTTTTTTTCCATATCTTTCAATAATAGTGCTATGATATTTGCCTTGCAAGTTACCATACTTTCTCTCAATCATCCTATCATCATTTATAATCTTCCTGCATTCACTATGGTATTTCAAAACCTCCTTTAAGGTATCCCTGCTCCTGCTCAACCTAGTCTGATAAGCAACATCTATTTTCTTATTTTTTAATTTTTTAGCAATAATCTTAGCATCTCTAATTCCTCTAAAAGTAAGTTTTGAGTCCTTCCATCCTGTGAATCTCTTGTTCTTATTATAATAAGTTTGACCGTGTCTGAATAGATAAATATAATATCTCATAAGAACAAAATTATTTAGAAAGGATTTAAAGTTTTCTAATATAGTTACTCCACAACATAAATTATTTTTAAAACATAGGTTTCTAAAAAGTCCATGACTAACTTAATTACATATGAAACTTTATTTGAAATACTCCAAAAGGAGAAAGCTAGAAAAGAACTGCAAAAACTGGATGAGGATTTTAATAGTAGCTTTATAAGGTACTTAGACGAAAAAACATCAATTCTGAATTCGCAAAAATCAAAGGATTCAATATTCTCAAACGAAGTCCAAAAAACAGAAAAACAAGTGGATAACATCAGAAGAATTATTAAAGATTTATATGAGAGAAGGGAGAGAAAAATAGTAGAAGCCGCTTTATTTTCAGCAAGAAATCCAAAAAAAATACAGCAAATGGAATCAGCAATGCTGCAGGAAGAAAAAGATTTGTTAGAAAAGCTTACTATGAATTTATCAAATTCAAGGGAGTTAATATTAAACAATTTACTAGTAGGTAAAAAACCTGAACTAAAAGAAAGGGAGATTGCAAAAGAAGAAAATGTGTTAGTCAAATTCGTTTCCGCAGTGCCAAAATTCATAGGTATTGATAATAATACTTATGGACCATTTGAGAGAGAAGATATTTCCTCCCTGCCAATCCAGATTTCAATTATCCTAATCAATAAAAAAAGAGCAGAAAAGATAGAAATCGAGTAGTATAGAGATAAAGAAAGGAATTAATATCAAGATAGTTAAAAATGAAAACCAGAAACATAGATTTAGAAAAAATGAGGTTGAAAAATTGGATAATCGATATGCTTAAAAAGGGAAATAATCAAAGTGTTTATAGTATATCAAGAGAGCTAAATATAGAACCAAATAGGGCATTTAGAAAACATCTATTAAAATTAAAGCAAGATGATATCCTTAAATTTAAAAAAGAAAATAGAATAAAATTGTACTCATAAGATGAAAATACCTAAAAGTAAAAAAAGATATTGTAAATTCTGTAAGAAAGCAACTGAGCATAAAGTTAGCCAAGTAAAGTCGGGCTCTAAGAGAGGAACTCTTAAATGGGGTTCAATTCAACGTGCTTTAAAGCGTTCTGTGCCTGGAACTGGTAATAAAAATAGATGGGGTTCTAAACCTGCAAAACCTAAAAGAACAGGAGCTAAAACATCCAAAAAAACAAATATAAAGTACACATGTTCAGTTTGTAAGAAATCAACATTGCAAAAAAAAGGAATAAGAGCTAAAAAGGTTGAACAGGAATAAAAATGAAAAAGCTAGAATCAAAATTTTTAAAAGTTAGATGTAGTAAATGCAAAAATGAGCAGATAATATTTGAAAAACCTTCTTCAGAGATAAAATGCCTTGTTTGCGGCGTTTTAATGTCTGCACCTACAGGGGGAAAGGGTAAAGTAAGTGCTAGATTGTTGGAGGTTTTAGAGTAAAAATATGTTCTACAAAAAAAATGGGCTTCCAGAAGAAAGTGAAATAGTCGTTTGTACCATCAAAAAAATACTGCCAAATTCTGTATTTGTTGATCTAGATGAATATGAAAACAAGGAAGGCTTAATCCATATTTCAGAAATTTCTCCAGGAAGGATAAGGAATATAAGGGATTTTGTAAAAGAAGGTAAAAAAATTGTGTGTAAAATATTGAGTGTAAATAAAGAAAAGAACCACATAGATTTGTCGTTAAGGAGAGTAAACCAAGCTCAAAGAATAAATAAAAATAATGAATATAAACAAGAACAAAAATCTGAAAAAATTTTAGAAGTAGTAGGCAAACAAAACAACATAGACATTAAAGAAATATATTCTAAGATTGGAAATAAAATTGTAGAAGAATTTGGTAGTCTAAATGAATGTTTCCAAGAATTAATAAAAAATGACACAATACTAAAACCATTAAAATTAGACAGTAAATTAGAAAACACCCTAATAAAAATAGTTAAAGATAAAATAAAACCAAAAGAAATAAAGATATCAAGGATATTTAAGTTAAAAAGTTCACTGCCTAATGGAATTGAACTAATAAAAGAAACATTAAAAAAAGTAAATGATTTAAGCATAAGAGAGAATTTAGACTGTAAGATATTGTATGCCGGTGCTCCTAATTATAGAATCACATTAATTGCCCAAAATTACAAAGACGCAGAAAGGGGTATAGAAAAGATGATTGAAACTGCAGAAAAAGAGTTTAAAGGAAAAGGAACTTTTGAGATATCAAAGAAATGAAAAGAGAAATCCTTGTGTGTCCAAAATGTAGTACTTATACTTTGGAGCAAAATTGTCAAAAAGATAACACAAAAACTATAAGTCCAAAACCTGCAAAGTTTTCAATCGAAGATAAGTATGGAAAATGGAGAAGAGAATATAAGAAAAATGTTCAAGATTAAAAGATTAGAAAAACCTAAATTAAATAACACTATTCTAATAGAGGGTTTGCCCGGAATGGGAAATGTAGGTAAGATTGCTGTAGATTTCATGATAGAAAGCATAAAGGCAAAAAAATTCATAGAAATAAAATCAAACTCTTTCCCTAATTCAGTATTTGTAAATGAGCAAAACCTAATCGAATTGCCAAAAATAGAATTGTTTTACAAAAATGTAAAAAATCAGTCTTTTGTTTTCTTGGGTGGAGATGTCCAGCCGATGGATGAAAATGGCTGTTATAATTTTTGTGAGGAGATACTTAATTTATTTGAAGAAATGGACGGTAAAGAAGTTATTACCATTGGAGGAATCGGTCTTCCAAATATCCCTGAAAATCCAAAAATATTCACAACAGGAAATGATAAGGACATAGTTAAAAAATATAAAACTAAACATATAACAAATAATATTTATGGTGTAGTGGGTCCTATTGTTGGGGTATCGGGATTATTATTGGGGTTAAGCAAAGAAAGGAATATCCCCGCAGTTTCATTATTAGCAGAAACCTTCTCTCATCCTTCATATCTCGGTTTAAAGGGAGCAAAAAAAATAATAGAAACGCTGAGTAATATGTTCAAATTAAATGTGGATACTTCGGATTTAGATGGAGAAATTGAAGAAATATCTAGTGAAGAAAAGAATATTTCTAAAGAGTTGAAAAAATTCATTCCTAAGTTACCTGTAAATTCAGAATCGGGAACAAGTTATATTGGTTAAAATTCACTCAAACTTTTCTGTATTTTAATTTTATCTTTTTCACTTAATTCAATAACACCGTAAACTCCATCGTAACCAGGTTTAATCTTTAATTTTCCTTCTCTATT
>JAGVZL010000046.1 GCA_018302505.1 Candidatus Woesearchaeota archaeon
TACCCCCATATTATGGAAATAGTAAGCTAATTCTACTGAGACTGGACCTGCTCCTAGGCAAGCTATTGATTTTGGCAAAGACTTTAGTTCTACAGCTTCGTCACTGGTTATATAACCGATTTCTTCTAAATCTTTGAATGGAGATTTTGCTGTTTTGCTTCCTGTGGAAATTAAGAAATTTTTTCCTTGAATTTTTTTATTATTTACAACTACCTCATTTTTTGAGATAAACTTAGCTGTTCCTGTCACTAAATCAATATTTTTATTCTTCTTTACTGCCTCTAATCTATAATCCGCAAAACCTTGGACGATTTTATTTTTTCTGTTTATTATTTTAGGAATATCGAAAGTTATGTTTTCATTTATATTAATTCCAAATTCTTTTGACTTCTTTATTTCTTCGGCTATTCTTGCTGAATGAATTAAAGTCTTAGATGGCATACATCCTTTTAGTATGCATAATCCTCCGAAAGGTCCTTTTTCTATTATACAAACTTTTTTGTTTAAATTAGCTGCTGTCATAGCTGCAGAAAATCCAGCACTTCCCCCTCCGATAACAACTAGGTCATACATAAAACTATATTTGTAAGAAGTAGTATAAAAATGTTAGGCTTCTGTCAAAAAACTTTTTAATCGAAAGATTTAAATATCAAAAGTATACAAATGGTATTACAATGTTAAATAAAAATATTGCGATAAAATTTCCTCCTTTGGATATAGAAATGATGGATACTTTAATTAATTCTGGGAGATTTATCTCTAGGAGTGATTTGATCAGGGAGGGTACTAGACAATTAATAAACAAACAAGTAACTAAAAAAACTGATAAGGAGATTTATGTTGAATATATGGCTAAAACAGGTACTTTTAAAGACCCCTCACTAAATGTAATAGCAAAACTTCACATCCACTTAGCGAATTCTCCAGAAAAAGCTATAAATAATCTCTCTAAAAATGAATTGAAGATCTTACAAAAATTACTTAGACACCCTTTTAGCCCGGTTAAAAAATTAGAGAATAAATTCTATCTTACTAAAAATGGCATAGATCTTGCAGAGGGATTTTTGGATGGACTGCTTCACCTAAAAAATATGATAATATGAGGGAATTAAGTGATGATGAAAAAAAAGCACTTGGAGAAATAGCTTGGGTTATTTGCAGAAAGGGTCATTTAACAATTCCTGCTATTATAAGATTTGCCAATAATGTCTCTAAAAAAGATATTAAATTGTTTTATAATTTGGGTTTTTTAAAAAAACATCGAACTGATACTTATGAACTTACACCTTTTGGAAAGGCTCTTGGCATACAGCATAACCTAAAGTTTAAAAAAATTAAGAGAGATTAATTACTCTGTCAAAAAACTTTTCTTTTCTAATAATTTATCTAGATTTAAGGCATCTGTTAAGTTTAAAACAGGCAGAGAGATATGAGCTGCATCATCAAATCCTAATCTTGGACAAGCTGTGTTAATCCAACTCTCTATAAATGGAAAATCTTCTGCTTTTGAGAAATCAATATTATTATCTACAAAGTAATAGAAAGTTTTATTTGGATATTTTTCTTTTAATAATTTAGATGGATTGAACTGCTGCTGACCCGGCTTTAAAGTTATTAACACCCCTACATTTTCTGAGTGCAGGAATTTTAATAAAGATCCTTTGTAGGATTTTAGAATTTTTTTTACATTTTTCAACCCTAATGAAGATAATTGTTTAGAGATTGGGTCGAAGGTTATTACCTCTTTGAATTCAGATTCATCTTTTTGAGCTAAGACCAAAGCTCTTGGATGAAAGATTCCATCTCCGATATACAAGAAAGCATCTGGCTTTTTTTCTAATTTTAAATTTTCATAAGATAAGTCGCAGCCCAAGATTTGATATTTTCCATTTGTTCTTGCTGGTTGAGACGTTATTACTGTGATTTTTTCTTTTTCTAATTGTTTTAAAATCTTATCTAACTGTGTTGAGAATTGTATTGATGAGTATAAAGCTAAAATCTTATATTTTTTGCAGTAATTTAAAGCCTCTTTTGTTAATTCTACTTTTCCATCAAATTTTGCATTTATGAATAAAAAATCCATATTTTACCATCCTTCCAAGTCTTTCTTGAAAATATTATGACCAAAATGAGCTACTAGATCTATTCCTAACTGAGGCAATCCAAAAGGAGTATCGCAAGCTCCGAAAGAAGAGCCAAACCAAATAATAACTTCTGCATTAGTTTCTTGCCTAACTTTATCTACAATTTCTTTAGATTGGGGTTTTAAGCCATCGGCTAATTGGATTAAGACTGTTTTATGGTTCTTTTCTTTAATTCTTTCTATTAAGCTATTTACCTCTAAATCGTATATTTTCATAGTTTAAGTTAGAAAAATTCGGTTTTTAAGAGTTTTTATTATATCTGAACCTCCGATTTTAGAATAAATAATAACCTTTTTAAAACTAATTATCTAATTTTAAAGGATGATTTCAGTTATTGGAGCTGGACCTGCTGGAAGCTTTTATGCTAGCAAAGCTAAAGAAGAAGTTCATATATTTGAGGAGCATAAAGAAGTGGGAAAACCTGTTTCCTGCACAGGGATTTTAACAGATTCTATAAAAAGAGTTACTGACATTGACAAAAATTTAATTATTAGCAAGATAAATAAATTCAAGATAGTCGCTCCTAATGGAAATGCCACTTATGTTGATCTAGACAAAACAAATATGGTCTTAGACAGAGCTAAATTTGATAATTTTATTCTGCAAAAAGCGATAGATAATGGGGCTAAATTACACTTGAATGAAAGATTTTTAGGCTATAAAAAAATAAATGGAAAGTATAAAATTAAGACTTCTAAAAATGAATATGAAACTGAGATGATTGTTGGTGCTGATGGACCTAATAGTGCTGTTGCAAGAGCTGCTGGCATTTATGGAGACAGAAAATTTTTAATGGGATGGCAGGCAAGATGCAAATATGAAGAATTAGAAGAAGGAGTTACTGAGATTAGATTAAATTTAGGAGAGTTTTCATGGATAGTTCCTGAAGATAATAAGATAGCGAGAGTGGGAGTTTTAGGAGTAAATAATATCAAATTAAAAGAGGATTATAGAAAAATATTAGGAGCTAGTAAAATTTTAGAAGACCAATCAGGAATAATTCCTTTGTATAATCCGAAGCAGGAACTAAGAAAAAAGAATGAAGATATATTTTTAATTGGTGATGCGGCTACACAAGTTAAAGCAACTACTTATGGCGGCATTATTTACGGCTTAATAGCCGGGACTTATTTAGCTGAAGATAAGGAAAGTTATGTTAAGAATTTTAATAAAAAATTAGGAAGAGACTTGTGGATTAGCTTGAAGATGAGAGAAATGATGAATGTTATGACAGAAGAGCAGTGCAATGAAATGATTCAAATTTTCCAGAAAAAAGAGAATATAGATGTTTTAAGCAAACATGACAGGGATTTTCCAAGCAAGTTTTTATTTCAATTATTAATGAAAGAAAAGAAATTATGGAAATTAGGATTTGGGATATTTAAGAATAAGGTGTTTAGTTAAATTATTTCTATTCCAGTCTCTACTGCCTGCTTCACTATTGTTATCTGTTTTTTAAGCTTGTTAAATTCTTCAGGCGTATAACAAAGAAAATCCACAGGATACTTTAAATCCCAGTAATCGTATAGTCTTCTTGCCCTTTGATAAGATTTTTTTTTCCTGAATTTTGGAGAGACTATGACTAAGTCAACATCGCTCCATTTTCTTGTTTTTCCTGTGGCGTAAGAGCCGAATAAAAACATTTTCTTTATAGGGATTTCACTATTTATTGTGCTTCTAAAAACCTTCAGTTTTTTAATTAAGCTCTTTTTCTTATCCATTTAAGAACCTCATTAGTCTTTTCTAAAATTTCTTTTGCATCTTCTTTTGAAAACTTTTTAGCAGGGATTATATTTGTTGGATATCTGGTTTCGGCATAAGCTGTTGTGAGATCCTTACAAATATTTCCAAATTTTTCTGGCAGTTCTAACGCCTTCATAAAGAAAGTTAAATCATGAATATAGGGATAATCCTTCTTTTTTTCTTTTAGCCATAGTGCCTTTAATGCTTTCTCTAAGCTTTGTTGGCAAAATTGGACAGTTGCATAATACCTTTTTCCATTTAGATTTATCCTGGCAGTTTCAAAATCTTCCTTTGCTTGCTCTAATAGCAGTATAGCTTCATCTTTCATTTTTTTAATCATTTTTTTGAACAAATTTATTATGCCTTTTGTTTTCTTTTTTATATATTTTTACATAGACTGCGGACTCAAGATCTTCGAAGTTAGTGTTTACCAATCCTGCAAAGGAATGTTTCTTTAGTTTGTTATGTTTCATTCCTAAACTTCTGTCAAATAAAGGTAATTTTTCCACTAATTCCAATCTTTTCAGAAAATCTGCTTCTAACCAATCCTTCCAGAATTTTGTCTCATAATTTTGTTCCTTACTTATTAGCATTAAATGTTATTAGATTACCAGCTTTTTATTATTTTCGTTTTATTAATAATTTTATAAATCAAAACCTATTATTAAAGTTGCTTCGTCTGTTAAAATTAAGTCATATTGTTTTACTAAGAATTCATGAGTATCTTTATTTGGAGAGGAGGATATTACGTTTTTAGCAGTTACTTCAGAAAATGGAATTGATGGGAATATTATTTTTCCGTTTTCTTTTTTAGCTATTTCCCCTTCAGGAGCTCTAAATTCAGAGTTATGAGTTAAAACTAAAGTAAATTGTTTGTCTAAACAGGATAAAACACCTTCGTTCTCTTCATCCTCTAAGTTTCTGATAATGTCTTTATCTTCCCCCTTTAACAATGTTACATTAGAGAGCCCTCTAACCTGCGATAAGGTTGTGATGATGTCCCTCACTTTTGTTTTTGTATTTTCCAACATTATTATGATTTTTGAATTAATCTTTCTAACTTTCTAATTTGGAATTGTGTCAGGGGATAAATTTTGCTTAATTCTCTTTTTACAACATTTTGCAGTTTAAATCGTATCACTTCTTCCATAAAATCATCATATGTTGCCTTTTTTATAGCTTCTGTTAATAATTCTCTTGTTTTATGCCTTAAAGCAGTTAATACTGAGCGGTTTGTTGAAGATTTTGTCACTATAAACGGCTTAATTCTTACTTCGACCCCATCTTTTGTTGCTACTTTAAAAGAATCATCTATTTTTTCTTTGTCTTTGTGAATCATTCTTTTGAGGGAAGCTGGAACTAATTCGTATTTTACTATTTCAGTCATTAATTTATCATTTTTTACTTCTTTTATCTTAAAAACTATTTTTGTGTTTTGGGTTTTAATGTCCTGAGTTAAATTCATCAAGTTAATTGCAACATTTCTCCCAATTAAAGTAGACGGTTCAGATGTAATGGTTTCTCCGATTTCTGAATTATTAAAGTTGCTACTTGAGATTATAGATACCCATCTCTTCTTCTTTTTCTTCAATATTTCTTTCTGAGTTGCCATTGTGTAAAATGCCCTAATTTGTATTTATATAGGTTTCTGTTTGATTTTCCAAGGCTATTTTAATAAATTCCCGCTCTTTTTCCTGCGGGATTACTGAACCAGCTGCAAAAGTATGGCCCCCTGTTGTATATCCAAGCTTTTCAGTTATTTTGCCTAATATTTCTTTTAGGTTTACATCTTTTGGAATTTTATATCCTGAGATTCTTATAGAAATTTTTGTATCTGCATCTAAAGTATGGGCCAGAGAAATTAAAATAGTTCCTGGTTTATATAAATTGCTCTTGCTGATCATAGAAGTAACAGTTCCTATAATTGTGTCTCTAATATTATGCTCGGCATTTATGATTACTAATTTAGGAGTTTCTATTATTGATGGGGAGTTTTTATTTTTATAGAACCAATTTAAGGAATTTATTATTTCTTTCTTATAATCCATTAATAATGAAATAGCTTCTTTTTTGCTTTTCTCATCGTTTAGACAGGCTCCAATCCCTAAAGAAGGCTTGTTTAACCTGCCGCATGAATTTAATAAAGTTGAAAATTCTTTTAAATCCTTAGTAGGAGATTCTTCTTTTTCATCTTTTAACAGATAAATATTTCCTAAAACATCTTCAGGCTCCTCTTCTGAGCCCATTCTTTTTATTATTATTGCTGCGACTAAGTTTTTTAATTCTGTTTCAGATAAATGGATTAATTTCCTATTTGGATCTATTCCAACTTCATTTAGAAATTCTATAGCGGATTGTTCGTTTCCTGTAATTCCGGGAATGTAGGGGTCTGTTGAGTATTCTAGGACTTTGTATAATGGTCTGGTTTGAGAACCAAACATCCTTAATCCTAATTTAATTTCTACTTTGTTAGAGGAAACTGCATCTTGTAAGATTTCTTTGTTTAAACCAATAAACCCTTTTCCTTCCTGAGTGTCGCCTATTGCACCTAATATCGCCAAATGAGCCAAATCTTTATTTCTTTCATCTAATTCTTTTGAGAACAAATAAGTAACACCCGCTCCTGAAATCTCTTTTGCTCCGTCTAAATTAAATAATAAAGGATTGATATGGAAAAAGTTTGTTTTAACATCCTGTGGCTGATGGTGGTCCAGAATAAATACGGTTCTGTCTTTTAAAGCATTATTTATTTTATCCGGCCTCCTTCTGCACTAGAGTATTCAAAAAATTAATGTCTGGCATTTGTATTCCAGGAAATCAGCCCGCTTACTGCCCTGTTGAATGCGGATTGGGTGGCGGTTTGCTAAGTTTAGTTCTAGTATATGGTTTGATTGGTTCATTAATTGTTTTTTTAATTTTAAAATATAAACAAAGAAAAACCTAAAGTTTTCAAAAACCTTTATAAACCCAGTTTCTACAATTTTCATAAAAGATTA
>JAGVZL010000047.1 GCA_018302505.1 Candidatus Woesearchaeota archaeon
CCAAGTTGCCCCAAGGATTTTCTCAGCCATTTTCTCAGCCTCTTTCTTGCCCATTTTTTTATCTTTTACCAATTTCTCAGCAAATTGTTTTCGAGCATCCTCTATAGTTCCTTTTAATTCTTCAGCTCTTGACAAAGCAAATTCAGGATAAACATTCTCTAACAATAACATAGGGCTGTTTTTCCCATATTCCTTGTAAGAATTAAAAGCAGCCTCAGACAAAGATTTAGCAGTTTCATCCCTTGCAAATTCCTCAACAGGTCTCCATAATTTCGGAGCAGGCATCTCCTGGGCAGCTTGTCTTAGAATATCCGTTTGTCTTTCATAAACCCCATTAATTTCTCTCACTTTTTGATCATACTCTTGACGAAGATTCATAACTTCAGTTTCATCATTAGCTTTTTGGGCTTTATCCATTTTTTCACGCAATTTACGAATCTCCTGACTTTTGTTTATAAGTTCTTCTTTGCCTTGTTTAAATGCTCTTTTATATTTGGGATAATCTAACCGATTATATTGTTCATAGTCCTCTCCTTCTTCTCCTTCAGTATAATGATATTTCTCAAGCCTTTCATACATATCTTCAACAGCAGAACTCATATTTTGATAAAGCTCTTTTTTAAAATTAATATTATCCTTCATCTCTTCTTCAGCCATCTTAAACTTAGTTTCTTCTTTTTGATCTAAAATTCCTCTTTGTTTGTTAACTATTAAATCTTCATAACTAAGCTGGCTTAATTTTGCTTGAGTCATAGCATCTTTTTCATCCATAGCCTTCTTCCATTGTGATAATTGGAATTGTTCTTGTTGCCAGCTAGTATAATTCATATTATCCATCTGTCTTTGAGGAGTCCATGCCTCGGGTTTTTCCTCACCAAATCTTAACTTTTCTTTATATCTTGTAGGTCTTACTTCTCCAGAATGCGGATTAATCAGCATCATCTCACTTCTCTTATCTTCTACAGGCTTGCCTTTTTCATCTTTCCAAACACTATCTTCCCAATCTTTTCTCCATTTTTGAGCTGGAAAAGTGCCTGCATGAATGGTAATAGGAGTGTTTCCATCAGGGTCTAACAAATGTGCTTTCTTAACAACAGCATTTAACTGGGCAACCTTTCTTTTTCTTTCATTTGGGTCCCATCCTTGTTGTGTAAAACCCGCCAAATCCAAATCCTGAATTGGTGCGTGTAAACTAGCTTCTGACCCAGTTAATATTCCTAATCTTCTAGCTTCTTTAAAATGTTCTTCCGGAACTTGATCTAATAATCTTTGATTCATAGTTCCTAGCTCAACAGCTTTCAATCCCTGATTTAATCTGGAATTTAATTCTCCAATCTGATTAGCCACTTGAGGAGAGGTAGTTGCTCCTACTCTTCCCGCAGCAAAAGAATAATCTATTTTAGGTTTTCCATCTATTTGTTCATTGACCTCTTTTTCCCATTTCGCAAATTCTTTTTCCCACTCTTTCATACATAATCTCCTAATCTCTTTTTCTTTTTATCTCTATCTGTTCCTAACACATTATCAAAAGCAGTTCTTTCAGAAAAACTTTCTCTTTGAGTAGTAGAATAAATCTTATCTTCTCTATATTTATCAGATTCTCTGCTTCTCATTTCATATTCTCCCATTTTTTTATCAATTAATTCCTGAGTTTCAGCTGTTCCCAAATGTCCTTGCTCAGCAACTAAATTAGAACTTTTTAATTTTTGAACAGCACTGCCCACAGCATAATCTCTTCCTCCAGTTCTTAAACCATAATCTGCTTCTTCTCTTCTTCCAACAATTAAATCCGGTCTTACTCCTCTGATAGTTGTAGTTCTCTCCTCAAAACTTTCATCAATTTCAGGAACCTCAGCAGTTAATTTAGGCTCTCTTCTCTCAATATGAACATTCCTTACAGCCCTTTCTAATTCGCTCTCTCCCCTAGTTTCTTTCTTTTCTAATAATTTTTCAACTTCTTCTTTTAGTTTCTTATCCTTAATATTTTTCAATAATTTTCTTAGAAATTTCTCAGGATCCTTTTCCTTCTTCAATTGTTCTTTAATTTCTTTAATGTCCATATAGGATAGATATATTGTATTATTTATAATGTTTACTCTGTGTACATACCATGAGCTTTCTTATAAACTAAATAAACAGTATAAGCCGCCCTTGCAGCCTCCCCGGCAGCACCCTTCCTTCCGCCGGCATCAGTTTCATCATTTTCTTTTTTAATATTAATCTTTTTTATAAAATCAGGAGCATCTTTAAAACTGCCGAATAGGGCTTCAAAAGGCCCAGGGCTTTTCTCTTTTTTTTCATCTTTCAAATCCTTTTTTAGTTTCTCAATCTCATCAATAACATGTCTTCTAAAATTTTTATCTCTAAATTTTTCATCCTTGTCAATTTTATCCACTAATCTTTGCAAAAATCCTAACCTTTCTCTGGGATCTTTAAATCCTTCATCATCGCTTTCTAAATAATCATCAACCGCATTTTCAATTTCCCTTATCATTTCCTCATTAACACCCGCTAATTCCAAACCTTCATTAAATTCATATTTCTCAATAGCCTTTTTCTCTTCTTCATTTATGGCAAATCCTCTAAATTGAATATCTGCCTTGCCCCCTTGAACATAATGAACACCTCCGCTTTGTCTGGCTGTATGCGGAATTGTCCTGAAATCAAAAGCGACCTCCATAGCAGAAAAATATTTTTTATTTTTAGATGATTTAGTCCCTAGCAAAGTTGTCTGAACCTGCATAGTATTAAAAGTAGAAACCAAATCAGGACTGTTTGTAAATTCTTTCTGTAATTTATTAGCCGCCTGCAAGTAAGGCTTAGCCCATTGTGAGTATAATTTTAAGCTTTCAACCTGGGATTTTAAATAATTTCTTTCAATTTTATATCTTCTTTCCAATTCTCTTCCGCTTAATTTTTCCCAAGTTAAATAATCCGCAATTCTCGGTCCTAAAATTCTCTTAACTCTTTCATTTAAATCCATTCCTCCTTTATCTACAGGTTTGGCAACTTGCTCAACAGTATCAGCAGCCATAAAAGCATCTCTTAAAGTAACAAACTGCAGTTGCTGGGCCAGCATATTGATGCTCCCTCTCCCTCTTTGAATATCCACTCTGTCCATCCAAAATTGCTTCAATGCTAGTCTTGCACTTCTTTTAACCTCACTATTATCAGACTGTAAATCTTTATACAATTGCAGCCTTTGATCAAATTCTTTTAAATCATATAGAATATTTATAATAGACCTAACAACAGTATTTATAGTTCCTATTAGTTTCATAGCCCTATCCTGCATTATACTTGCCCTTGAACCCATATCCCCAAAAAATCCGCTGCCTGCACTTGCTTCAAATCTATCCATAGTTTTAGCAACCTCATATCCTACCCCCCAATAAGTATCTCTCATATAATCTAATACCCAAAAGTAAATTGGCTCTAATCCTTCTGAATAAGAATCATAAACCAGCTTATACCCCGAATTATTCAATAAATCCTGAACGCCTTTCATAGGAGGACCAAAACTAACATCAGGCATTCTATAGCCTCTTTTAGTCCTCCCACTCCCAGATATATCTTCTGTAGTTAATACAGTCGGCAGTAAAGCTTTCAAATGTTCACTAACTTTCTTTTCTCTATCTTCATCCTTTAAATCTTTATATTTACTATTATAGAACTTCTCCAAAGCTTTCCCGACAACGCTAGTAAGTACCATTTACACCTCTTTATTTAGAATAATAATAAGTTATATCTATAAAAAGGTTTTTATAGAAGCAAATATTTATTTTAGTAAAATGGGAGTTTTTAGAAAATTGGCCTTCTGGAAAAAAAAGGAATTGCCAGATTTACCCGAAGAGCTTTCTCCATTGCAAGGTCCAACAGAATTTCCTCAATATGATGAAAGACCATTTCCTCAAGATAATTTTCAGCAGTCAAGGCGTTATACCCCCCCTCCGCAATTTGACGAACCAATCAGGCAGGATTCATCAAATTCGCAATTTCAAATTATTTCTTCAAAATTAGATGTCCTTAATGCAAAGATAGAAGTTTTAAGCGAGAGAATAAGTAATCTTGATAGAAGACTTAATGAACCAAGAATAAAATGGTGAATAAAACTTTTTTAATCGCCTTTATTATCATAATTTTAGATAGGGTTGCAAAGTTAATATTTTTTGATAATTCCTCTCTAAATAAAGGAGCTGCATTTAGTATTTTACCTGGATTTAATTGGCTTTTTATTTTAGTGGCATTAATAGTTATAGTTTACATATTTATTAAAAGAAATGAAGTGCTATACCAAATTGGAATGGGATTTTTGCTTGGAGGAACAATTGGGAATTTAATAGATAGGATATTTTATGACGGGGTAATAGATTTTATCTCATTTTTATCCATACCAAAATTTAATATCTCAGATGTTTCTAATATTATAGGAGCATTATTTATAATTTATATGATGAATAACAATGATAAAAAACTTACTAAAGAGAATAGGAATAGGTCTAAGTCCTGAAGAAAAAAATAAGAGAAGATTAAAAGCTATGTTGGAAGAAATGTTGAAATTAACTAAAAAAAGAGATTTAAAAGGTGTTAAAGAAATTCATCAAAGTTTTCAACATTTAATAAAAGATGTTTTTGGAAAATTAGAGGGAGGTAGAAAAATAACTCAAGAAGAAATGAATTATGATTTAGCTAGAAATAATATAATAAACTCTTTTTCAGATGGTTTTTCAGAAGAACAAAGACAAGAACGTTTAGAAGAAGCACAGCAATATATTGATTTACTTTAAATTTTCTTAGCAAAGATATTTATCCAGGTAAAGTCATTTCCGTCTTGGATATAAGTATTCATAATCTCAAAGCCGGCTTCTCTTAACAAAGCTTCTAATTCATTAATTTCATAGAAGCCGACCATCACCTCATTTTTCCCAAGTTTTTCGTGTAAAATTAATATCTCATCACTACCCTTTCTAACTGAAATAAAAAATACTCCCTCTTTTTTTAAAATTCTTGAAATATGTTTTAAAACATTAATAACATCTTCTTTAGTTACATAGGAGATAGCATCTTGTGCCCAAACTCCATTAAATTCTTCATCTTTAAAAGTTAAATTTCTCATATCCATAACTTCAAAATTTCCATTTACTCTTTTTTTTGCTTCATCAATTAGTTTAATACTCGCATCAATGCCAACAGCTTCCAATTTAAAATCAGCAAAATATTGAACATCTCTCCCTCCTCCACATCCTAAATCCAAAACTTTTCCTTCTCTTGGAATTAAAGAAATAAATCTGTTTAACTCGTACTGTAAAATATTTAAGAAAGTAATATCTGCATATTGTTCCGCAAATTTATTAAAAGACTCAATCACCCCATTATTCATTAATATTTTGATACAATTTTTATTTATATAGTTTATGTATCCTTAATAGCTTAAAACTTTTAATCCTTTTATGTTTTCAAAATGTTTTTTATTTTTAGTTAGAATTTTATCAACACCATTATCCATAAATATTGCAGCGATTGCACAATCCCAACGATTAATTATTTTTCCTTGTTTTTTAAGATTCCATAGAATTTTTGAGGCATGTCTGCAAGATCTTATATCTAAAGAAAAATTAGGCATATTTTCAAGAAGTTCTAAATAATATACTTCCTCTTCTTGATGTATAGGATTTATCAAATCAAGTCCTATATATAACTCAAAAATATTAATGACCGTTGTTGAAACTTGCTCCCTAGTATTATTCAAAAAAGATATGACATTATCATCACCTTTAAATAAATCAATTATAGTTGATGTATCTAAACCTATCATTTCCTAGATTTCTCCATATATCCTATAGTCTCTTCTATCCTTTTATCAAAATCTTTCCTTAGAAATTTTATTTCTCTTTCTCTTTCTTCCCAATTTACATTTTTCAATACTCCTGCAAATCTTAAGAGACTTTTAGCACTTCCCTTTTTATATTCATTTTTTTTAAAATCTAAAATCACTTCACTAAAGCTTTTATTTTTAGCCTTCAAACTACTCAAAAAGTCATAAGCTTCTTTCTTTATTGATATATTTATATTTACCATATGTACTCATACTATGTACTCATATATAAAACTTTCTATATCGCGTTCATTCTTTTTTCTTTTGGAACAAAATTTAATAGTTTATTATCAACAATTCTTCCGCTACCGTAGAAATCATTTTTATTTTTTATTATGACAAAACCTTTTCCATTTTTATTTTCTAAATTTTCCCCCAATAACCAGTCTTTTAGTTCTTTTTCATTTATCTCCACAACGTTTTTTTTAGCTTTATCTCCAATTAACTGAGAGCCTTCCACGCTTAATCTAACATCCTTATCTTTAATATTAGCAAAATATAACCCTAGAGAATTAATATTCAAATCTTTATGATCAAATTCTTTAAACTTATTGCTTAATAAAAAAATCCTGCCTTTGTTATTTTGATAGAAAATATAATCTAATTTTAATTCTTTAATTCCATAATGTTCTTCTATGTTGCTTAATAATTCTTTAATTTGTTTTTTATTTAAAGCTTTTAGAGTTTCCATAAAGAGTTTATATAATTTTTATTTATAAATCTTTAGACAAGTTTATACTTCACAGAACTCAGACAGAAATATACTATTTCATTTACAATAGCCATTATTAATTACACAATCCCAAAACCATCTAGGTCCACCATTTTGGTAAATATATATCAAGAGAAAAACTAGAATTATTATGATTAACCAGAACCACCATAATTTATAAATCTCTTTCATGCATATTAGAAT
>JAGVZL010000048.1 GCA_018302505.1 Candidatus Woesearchaeota archaeon
TATCAGCTTCTTTAGCTTCTCTAGAAGTAGGATAATATTGACCATTTGCACTTTCATACAAACCACTTAAAGGAAATAAAAGTAAATCAATAGAAAGATTCTCAATCAAAAGTTTTTCAGTTAATGTCATTTTTAAAAATAAAAAATAAAGATTTAGTTTTATTTCTTAACTAAATCAATACACATACCAGCAGCAACTGTACTCCCTGCATCTCTGATAGCAAAGCTTGCCATATGAGGGATATCAGATTTCTTTTCAATTACTAATGGTTTTGTTGGAACAATCTTAACAATAGCAACATCTCCGTTCTTCAACATATCTGGATGTTCTTTCTTAACTGCTCCGGTTGCTGGATCTAATTGTTTAACTAACTCTGATATTGTACATGCAACTTGTGATGTATGAACGTGGAACACTGGAGTGTAACCAGCAGTCAACACAGTTGGATGATTTAATACAATAATCTGAGCTGTAAACTCTTTAACAACTGTTGGAGGATTGCTTGTATGTCCTACAACATCTCCTCTAGCAAGATCTTTCTTACCAAAGCCCTTTACATTAAATCCAATATTATCTCCAGGCTCAGCTTCAGTTACTTGCTCATGGTGCATTTCAATGCTTTTAACTTCTCCTTCTATACCTTTACCCTCTCTGCCAGGCACTGCAATAATTTTATCGCCAACTTTCATTCTACCAGTTTCAACTCTGCCTACAGGAACAACACCTATCCCAGTTATATTATATACATCCTGAATTGGAAGTCTTAATGGTAAATTAACAGGCTTTTCAGGTAAAGTTAACAAATTCATCTGCTCAATTAAAGTAGGTCCTGTATACCAAGGCATATTTGTGCTTCTCTTGAATACATTATCCCCTAATAAAGAAGCAAGAGGAATAAAGTTTACTTTATCTTTCTTCCAGCCGACTCTGCTTAATAGTTCCTCTAATTTAGCTTTTAATTTATTAAATTTAGCTTGATCATATTTTACTGCATCCATTTTATTAATAGCTATATTTAATTCTTTAATTCCTAAAGTTTTAGCTAAGAATAAATGCTCTTTAGTTTGAGGCTGTAATTCATCATCTGTAGCAGCTACAACTAAGAAAGCAGCATCTGCTTGACTTGTTCCGGTAATCATATTTTTAATAAAATCTTTGTGTCCGGGTGCATCAATTATAGTGAATTCATATTTGTCAGTAACAAATTTCTGATGGCTTAAATCAATTGTAACTCCTCTTTCTTGCTCTTCTTTTAAACTATCCATAACGAAAGCAAACTCAAATCCAGCTTTACCTAAGCTTTGAGCTCTTTCTTTTAATTTTCTTAATTCTTGCTCTGATAAAATCCCAGAATCATACATTAATCTACCTACTGTAGTACTCTTTCCAGCATCTACATGTCCTATAAATACTAAGTTTATATGTGGTTTTTCTTTAGCCATTTTGCTTAATTTCCTCCTTTAAACTATAAATTTGTGATTTTTAGGTATTTATAAATATTTCGGTTATTATGAAAGAGTAGTTACAAATAATAAGGCTTAAAAAAGGATAATTTTAATAATAAGATAATGAAAAAATCATTTAAATTATTAGGAGCAGGAGCATTATTATTTGCAGGCGGTTTTCTAGGCAGTTATTTTGCTAATACTCATGGTGTTGAACAAAGAGTTAAAGAAGAAGTTGAAAAGACAAGATTAGAAGCCAGAATAACACTTCCATTCGGAACCGATACTTTATTTGCAATTCCAGATACATTTTCAGCTAGAGAAAAGTTTAGTGATGATTCTGAAGAATATGACTATTGGAAAACAAAAGTAGGATTTAGCTATCAAACAGACAATCTAAGAGAAGGCATTGGGACTGAATATAATTATTCAATTATGTCCCCTTTCTTGGACCATACTGATGAATGGTTGAGTATATGGAACTTTGATGGTAAACCCTTAGGCAGGATCTTAGGTTCTTCCCAGATAAATATTTATGATGAAGATCATGATACAATCCCCGATAGAATAAACATAGAGGATAGAGTAAATAACACTTCAGTTACTATAAACAGGGATGATAGAAGGGGTTTTCTTGATTATGTTTTTCTTGATTATGTTGGAGGGGACAGAAAAGGTGTTTTGATATATCAAGGATGTAACCAAGAAACTGCAAAAGCCTTATTTGATTTGTATACTGCAAAATTCCAGGAATTCCAGAGAGTTCATAATATCATAATAAGAATAGATTCTTATATCCCCAAAATGGAAATAATTGAAATAAATCCATGGAGTAATTAGAAAATTAGATGGTGCCGGAGGATTAAAATATTAATTTTTATTCCTTCTTCTCTTCGCTCAATCCTTTCCTTTGTCTAATTTGTTTAATAACTTTTTCCTGCAATTCTCTAGGCAGTCTTTCAAATCCTTGGTCAACTAAAAAGTGCATTCCCCTTCCGCCGGTTGCACTTCTTAATTCTGAAGTCAATCCAAACATCTCAGCAACAGGCAGTTTAGCTTTTACTATTACTCTCCCGCCTTCATGTTCCATATCTAATAACTGCCCTCTTTTATTTTGCACTAATTTGCTTATGTTTCCAATAAATTCTTCAGGAGCTTCAATCTGTAAGGTCTGCAAAGGTTCAAATAAGACGGAATCAGCATTTGCCATTCCTAATCTTAAAGCATCTCTTATAGCTGGCAATACCTGAGCTGGCCCTCTATGAATAGCATCTTCATGTAATTTCATATCTTTAATTCTTACTAGTATTTTATCGCACGGTTCTCTGGCCAAAGGTCCTGCTTTCATAACCTGCTCAAACCCTTCAGCAATTAACTCAATTACTTCTCCAATTTGAACAATACCTCTTGTATTATCAATCAGCATATTGCTATGATATACCTCAACTACACTTCTGGCTTCTTTAGCATCCATTCCTAATTCTATAAATTTATCCCATAAAACCTGGTCTTTTTTCTTAAACCTAATAGAAGGAATCTCTCCACTCTTAATAGCCTGATAAATATTAGTAGGTAAAGGCTCAACAGTAAACATGAAAGTATTATGTTTGTTAGGTGTTTTTCCCTCAACCTCTGGACTCTTCTTAGCTATAGTTTCCCTATAAACAACTAATGGAGGAGAACTTTCAACATCTACCCCTTTTTCAGTTCTGATTCTATTTTCAATAACTTCTAAATGTAATTCTCCCATTCCATGTAATAAATGTTCTCCAGTTTCTTCATTGATTTCAATCTCAATAGTAGGATCTTCTTTATTGACTTGTTTCAAAACTTCAACTAATTTAGGCAGATCGCTTGGTCTTTTAGCTTCAATAGCTTTAGTAACTACAGGCTCAAAAATATGTTTAATAGCCTCAAATGGTTCCATCTCACCTTCACTAACAGTCTCTCCTGCAAAAGCGTCTTTCAATCCAACCAGCCCAACAATATTGCCAGCAGGAACGCTGTCAACCTGAATTCTTATAGCCCCTTTATAAATATTAATTTGCTGCAGTCTAACATGCCTCTTGCTCCCATTCATATACAAATCCATACCCTGTTTGACCGTACCTGAAAATAATCTTCCAGCAACTACTTCTCCAGCATGTTTATCAATAACAATCTTAGTAGCAACAAAAGCAACTTTTCCATTAGGATTACATGTAATCAGGCTTTTTCCGATTTCACTTTCAGGATCGCCATGCCATATCTTTGGAATTCTATATGCCTGAGATTGAACAGGACTTGGGTGGTGTTTTACTACCATATTCAAAACAACTTTATGTAATGGTGCTTTTTTAGCTAAACTTTTAACATTATCATTAGTATAAGCATCAATAACCTCTTTAAAAGTAATTTTATTATTCTGCATATATCTAAAACTTAAAGCCCAATTATGGAAAGCAGAACCGAAAGAAACACTTCCTTCTTGAACATTAACTTGCCATCTTTCCCCAAAACCTTCTGGAGCTGTATTTCTAATAAATCTATTAACCTCATTAATTATCCCTAATAACCTTTCCTGCATCTGTTCAGGTTTTAATTTTAATTCTTTAATTAACCTATCACACTTATTTATAAATAATACAGGTTTAACTCTCTCTTTTAATGCTTGTTTTAATACAGTCTCAGTCTGCGGCATTATCCCTTCTACCGCATCAACTAAAACAATAGCCCCGTCAACAGCCCTCATTGCTCTAGTTACATCTCCACCAAAATCTACATGCCCCGGAGTATCAATTAAATTAATTAAATAATCCTCCCCATCTGAATTATGAACCATATTTACATTAGCAGAATCAATAGTAATTCCTCTAGCCTGTTCATCTTCTCTAAAATCTAGAACTAACTGTTTTCCCGCTAAATCCTCTGAAATCATGCCCGCACCAGCTAATAAATTGTCACTGAACGTGGTTTTTCCATGTAATTGAGATTTAAGAATACCTTAAAATCCTATCAATATGGGCACACACGCCAATATTTCTTATATGGTCAGATCTCTTCATTAATTCTAAGATTTTTTCTGTCGACTTATCTTCAGCCATGGATTTAAGTTGAATTTATATGGTTTTTAAAGATTATGTAACTATTTATAGATAATAACAAATAACAAGTTTTATAAACCTCAAAATAGACTTTAAAATAGAGGGTTTAAAAAATGGAAATTAAATGTAATAGTTGTGGAGCAATATATATAGGCAATGGATTACCTCTAGGATTAAAATGTATGTGCAAAATTCAAGATTTCAAGAGTTTGGCAATTTAATGCCTTATTTGTTTATTGTACTCGTATTTATAATAACAATCTTACTGGCTTTAAAATAGAAAAACTTATATATCCTAATGTACACAATAGTACACATGATTATAATATCTGATAGCTCTTCATTAATACTTTTAGAGAAATCGGGACTGTTAACAAAATTATTAAGAATTAAAAAAATAATGATCCCAGAAAGTGTTTATAGTGAAGTAGTTGATGAAGGTCTAAAAAGAAATTTTACAGATGCTATAAAAATTGATCAATTAGTAAACAAAAAAGAGATTATAGTTAAGAAAGTAAAATCAAAAAAAGAATTTAAAATCAGTTTAGGTAAAGGTGAAAAGGAAGCGATAGAACTATACTATCAAGAATGTGCTGATAAAATAATAGTGGATGATAAAAAAGCATTAGATGTTTGTAAAATATTAAATATACCTTATTTAACGGTCCATATTATATTAATAAACTTGCTCAAGAAGAAAAAAATAAATAAAAAAGAAGCAATTGAAGCATTAGATATCCTGACCAAAGAAAGGAGATACTCAAGTGAAATAAGTCTATATTATTATAACAAAATAACGGAGGTAAATTAAAATGTTAAATACAACAACTTTAAGGATAGAAGATAATGTATTAAAAAATATAAGTAAAATGGCAAATAAATTACATTTGGATAGAGGAACTTTTCTTAGACAATTAATAATGAAAGCCTATGAAGAAGAATTATTAGAAACAAATATAGGTGAGTATAAGAAAGGAAAAATATCAATATCTGAATTAGCTGAAAAAACAGATAGGTCTATATGGGAGATAATAGAAACATTAAAACAAAAAAGGATAGAATCAAACTTAACACTAAAAGATATAGAAAATTCATCAAAGTTATAGTAGTGTAAGCAAATATCCTAATAAGCACCCGATAGAAATAAAGGGCATAGCGGGATAATATTTATTCTTCTCGCTTTTATACAACAAAATAAACAAAGAAATTGTTGTAGTCAAAATAATTAATAAAGATTCTAAACCTATACTTTTATACATAACGCCTGTAAATAATAACGGGAATCCTAAATCTCCTCCCCCTAAAATAGCGGTTTTATTTTTACCATAAGGTATTAGCAACCCAGCAAATAATTTTAATTTAGTCTGAAACTCCGCCATCTTAATCATATGTTTACTTTTCCAGACAGCATACATGTCATAAATAGAAATCAAAATTAATAAAACAAATATTGAAGTGAGATTTAAAATGGGAACAAAGATAACAGCCAATCCGCCGTAGATAAATAATTCAGTTAAATTATGCATTATCACATTTGGTTTAAACGCTTTCAGATAAGCTAAAGCCAATCCTAATAAAACTGCAACGCTCTGTAAAATAAAAGCATTAAGTGCAATGGATAAAGTAAACCAGACGCTTAAGAAAAACCACGCTTTCCATAAAACTCTCGCTTCTAATTTAATTAATAATAAAGCCAGTAATGTTGCTAATAAAATACTAAAACCAATCGCAATATAGCTTGTATTAGACTCTATTTTTGGTCTTTCCAAATCATAAGGCAGATTATCCCAATCCTCGACTTTAACAATAATTTCCTGTGTAATAGTTTCTCCATCTACTTCTATTTCAACTTGTTTAACAACTTCTTGAATATCAACATATTTAGAAATAATTCCCAATCCGATTAATTGTGTTAATAAAAATAAGATAGTTAGAATAATAGTAATCTTAAATGTGTGCTTCATCTTAATTTAAGAATTTTATAGATAAATAAATGTTTGGATTAGTAATTGAATTAATTTCATCCCAAACAATTAGGAACAGCTCCGAACTCATCAGCAAAAATAAAGAAGTCTCCAAATCCAATTCTTCCATCTTTATCTAAATCAACCTTAGCATCATAACCAACTTCTCCGCTATTAACTCCGAAATTATCAGTTATATAGAAGTAATCTACGAAGTCAACTTTACTATCTGAATTGAAATCAGCACAATAATTAGTAGTGCTTGCAACTACCAC
>JAGVZL010000014.1 GCA_018302505.1 Candidatus Woesearchaeota archaeon
CAGTAACAGCTCAGCTCTTTCAGTTCCGTGGCTCAATATAACTTCAGGAGGCACAGATGCTAAGTTCATCATAGACACAGCAGGCAACGTCGGCATCGGGACAACGGCACCTGTTGAAAAATTGATGATAACAATTGCAGATAGCGGAACTACATGGGCAAATTATGACGGTATTAGGATTTATAATACTGACACCACAACTAATGCAGGAGGTAGACTAGTTTTTAACTTAGGAGACTCTGGGACAGCTCAAGCTGGAATAGCTGGTGTAATCGTAGCTTCGTCAGATTCGGCTTTGGCGTTTATTACAGAGGACTCAGATACAATTACAGAAAAAATGAGGATTACAGAAACAGGCAACGTCGGCATCGGCACGACGGATCCAGCAGATTTGTTAGTAGTTCAAAACTCAAACAAGGCAAATATCTCGCTCGCCCCATCAGGCAATAATGCAATAATCCGTATGGATTATATTACTGGCAATGATGCAATTATTATGTTCAGAGAAAATAGTATAGAAAAAGGGCGTATTGCATATGTTGGAGACACAAAAGAACTTCGATTGATTTCCTCTGAAGCGGAATCAATATTGACTCTCCATTCCAACAACACCGAAAGAATAAGAATTAATGCAGCGGGCAACGTCGGCATCGGCACGACGAGCCCAGGGGCTTTACTAGAAATTGTGGATGGAGATGTTAATATAACAAATGGCACTGGCGATTGGGGAATGATTTTTGATGAAGCTACTGGATTTGTAGGTATGGGGTATAGTATAAATGATAATTGGGCTCAATTGAATGGACCTTTAAGCATTTTTGCTTCAGGAGATAATGGTTCTAGTGCTATAAGAATTCAAACTAATGATGCAACTGGTGAACATAGTGGAATTGGATTCTATACAGCTTCTCTTCCAGGACAATCTTTTCCACTAGGTTTAGTTGGTTTAGAAAAAACATCAGACACAGGCCAACATTCAGGGGATTTAGTATTCTATACAAGACCCGGCACAACTAATGTAGCTCCTATAGAAAGAATGAGAATAACTTCAGGAGGCGACATCTGCGACCCGGCAACTGACGCAGATTTATCAGACTGCGCTTCAGATGCAAGATTAAAAACAAACATTCAAGATTATCAATACGGCTTAAATGAAATCTTGCAACTAAGACCGGTAAATTTCAACTGGAACCAGAAAGCAGTTTCAGAGCTGAGCTACAATCCAAATTTAACAAACACAGGTCTAATAGCCCAGGAAGTAGAACAAATAATCCCGGAGTGGGTAGAAACAAAAGAAGACGGCTATAAAAAAATCCCGGGCTCAGGAGATTTGGATTTAGTCTTGGTTAATGCCGTCAAGGAGCTCAACTCAAAAATCTCGGCACTGGAACAGCAGAATAATGAACTCAAGGCTGAAATCTCAGCACTAAAAGAGCCTTCTTTAGAAAAGAACCCTCGGGAAAAAAAGAAATAACGTCGGTTCGGCACAGCAGCAAGCCCAAATACAGCAGCTAAGAAAGGAATTAGCAACCCATCTCAAACCCCATCATTCAGCCTCTCAAGTCCTAAACCCATCAAATTCTTAGTAACATCCATTACCTAAATTACTAGTAATCCTAATGACCTTTTTTAGTAGTATTCATGACCTAATTCCCTCACCTAGATCTCTCATTTTACCAAGAATTTTTCTAAAAGCTTATTTTTTGAAAATAAATCTCCAACATTTTAACATCTATAAAACTCAACTATCAAATTATAATTTTAATTTAAGAAATTTAAAATTATTTAAGATAGTTTCTCAACAATGTAGTAATTAAAATGTCTAAAGATTTATATAATTCAAAAACAAATAATAAAGAAATGATAGGGTATTCAATTTCTAGAAATAAAGTAAAAATCAGGCTTACAGAGGAAAGATGGTTCCATATAGTAGAATCTCATGATTATATGTCCGGTCTTAGCGAAGTTGTATTAGAGACAATTAATAATCCAGAAGAAATTTTAGAAGGAATTAAAGACGAATTTATAGCAGTACAAAAGTTTAAAAGTAAGTATATCATAGTTATTTATAAAGAAGTCTCAAAAGAAGATGGGTTTGTAATCACGGCATTTATAACTTCCAAAATAAATAAAGTAAAAAATAACAGGAAATCAATATGGAAAAAGCAATAATAAAAAAAATAGAGCAATTGGCTCCAGACATAATGAATATATCCCCACAAATGTGGATAGATTTTGATAGAGAAGCGGATGTTCTATATGTAAGTTTTGAGAAGCCGCAAAATGCTGATGATAGTGAAATGGAAGGGGATGTTATAGTTCATAAGAGAAAAAACAAAATAGTTGGTTTGAGCCTATTACATGCAAGCAAATTTGCCTCTTAATTTCTTAGTAATATTCATGACCTAAAATACGTATTCTTTTACATAAATTCTTAAAAAATATGTTTCAAAAGATTAATCCATGTAAGAAAAAATAATCTGTCCAGAGTGCAGTTCAAAATCAACTATCAGGAAAGGAATAAGAAAAAATCAGCAGCAAACTATTCAACAGTATAAATGTAAAAACTGCAGTAATATTTTTACCCAGCAGCCCATCTGCCCGCAGCACCCCGATGCCGAAATCTGCAATCAAAACTCAAGAATCCAGGCCCTGGAAGCTCAGGGAGCAAACTCCTCTCAAACCCCAAAATCCAGCCTCCTCAGCCCAAATCCCCACAAATTCTTAGCCAAATCAGGTTGGCAGATGGCTAGCCATTTTTGGTTGCTTTTATTAGCCAAATTCAGTGTTATTCCAAAACCAATTTTACTATTAATCTTGGTGAAATAAATCCAACATTTTTCAGCAAAGATTCAGCTGTTAAATTATGATTTTCTCTTCCATGACTTTCAGGAAAATCATTTAGATAGCTTCATTATAAAATATTGATTAAAATGTCTATAATTCATTTTGAACTTACTTTTCCTAAAAGTAAGAATTTAAATAATTCAAAAAAGACAACAAAAATAGAATGAAAGAAACTAAAAAACATCAAACCAAAAAATGGGAAATCTCCATTATGGAAATAGAGGATAAAGAAGGAAGAAAATACAAGGTAACACGACGTCTTCCAGAAATGTCAGTGGCAGAAACAAAAATATTCTCTTCAAAAGAAAAAGCAATAATGCAATTTAACGATTGGCTAAAATAGGCTCAGCTATTTGCATCATTTTCTTATTTAATTCTTCAATAAGCCTAATATCCCCATAAGAATATATATCTCCTATATTCAAGGATAATATTCTCTTCTGCATATATAATTTTGGGAATCTTTTGGCTATCTCACTTCTTTGATTATCATCCATAACTATAATTAAATCAGCCCATTCAATCTGCTTTTTGGAAACAGGCCTATTATTAAACAAACCAGCTGATTTTGTCTTATATCTATTCCTAAATAACTCTTCAGCGGTCTTGCTCCTATTCTGATTTTGATTGCATATAAATAAAACTTTCATAATCAATAATAAGAAAGATTTATATTTATACCTTTCGCAAGTTCATTACTAAAAACAATCCAACACATTAACCAAACACATCCAAACCCCTTCATTCAGCCTCCCCAGCCCAAACCCATCATTTTTCCAGCCAAATCATGTTACAGTATGGCTAGCCAAACAGTGTGTTTCTATCAGCCGTTTTGTGTTGTAATCATTACACTTCAACAGTATTTTTAAACCAATTTACAGCAAAATATTTCATGTCAATAGAGATAAGCAATATATCTTGTCCAAACTGCTCATCAACTAAAATAAGAAAACATGGAATAAAGCAGCAAAAACAATCCAGCATTCAAAGATATTTATGCAAAAACTGCAAAAAAACATTCACATTAAAACAAGAGCTAAAGGGCAAATCATACCCAACAAACATAATACTTAATTCAATCTCCTTATACAATCGACTTTACTCTCAGCCAGAAATAATAAAACTCATCAGTAAACAACATAAAATAAGAATCCCACAAAAAACAATCTCAAACTGGATCAATGAATTTTCCAAGATTACAACATTCCATAGATTAAGAGGTAAAGCAAAACAGCAATTCAAACCAGAAAACATAATAGAACAGTATGAATTCCTGCACAACAACCTTAACTACAAATACCAAATACATAATTTCAAATTAGATTACTTAACAGCTAATGATGAAAAGCTGGAAAGAATCAAAACTTATCTAAAAAAAATCCTAACCAAAAATTTTCCTCATCATATCTTCAAATCAAATTACAAAATAGAAGAAAAATCAGACAGGGCATCACAGACAAATTTTAAAATATTAAACATAAAACCGCTAAACAAGCAAAACTTAGCTAACAAATTAGCAAAACTAGCATTAAATTTGGCAAAAACAAATAAAGACAGACATCAATCAATACAAAATTTCTTCATAACAAATGACTCAACAACAATAGCAGCAGAAATACCAATATATCTAACGCATGATGATTTGCTTTACTTCAGTTCAAGAGGCTTCATGTTAAATCCAAATGGCTTCTCAACACCGATAACCGGACATATAGATATTTTACAGATAAGAAACAACTTAATCCACATCCTAGATTACAAACCTAATGCTAACAAAGAAAATCCAATTCACCAACTGACAATTTACGCTCTAGCAATAGCCTCCAAAACAAAGCTTCCATTAATAATGTTCAAATGCTCATGGTTTGATGAAAATAATTATTATGAGTTCTTCCCGCTGCATGTAGTTTACAAAAGATAGAAAGGTTTAAATACTACATATGTCTTACATTATATCACATGATAGCAACAGATAGTTCATCATTAATATTGTTGGCAAAACTTAGTATTTTAGACAAATTCCTGCAGAATCTAAAAACAAAATTGGTTATCACCCCTGAAGTAGAAACAGAATGTATATTGAAAGACTCATTTGATGCAAAATTAATCAAAAAAAGAATAGAAGAAAAGATAATAAGTAAGAAAATAATAAATAATAGAAATATGTGCAACAAAATAATAGCAGATTTCAATATTGGAAAGGGAGAAGCTGAAACAATTACCTTATGTTTAGAAAATAAATTGGATATTATAATAGATGACAAAAAAGCAATCAACGCATGTAAAGTGCTTAAAATAAAATTCACAACAATACCAAATATATTAGTAGAAATGTGCAGAAAAAATATAATAGCAAAATCACAAACAGAAACATATGCCATAAAACTTGAGGGGATAGGAAGATACAAAAAAGAAATAATGGAAAGAATAAAGGGGGATATTAAAAATGACAAGAATGAATAATACAATGACAATAAGGCTGCCGAGAAAAGATATTGAAATAGTGAAACAAATATCAATAGAAAACAAAAAAGACAAATCAACAATAGTGAGAGAATTAATAGAACAGGGAAAAGTGTATTTTGCAATAAAAGAGTACAAAGACGGAAAAATAAGTATAGGAAAGGCATCAGAAATAGCAGGTTTAACAATATCTGAAATGATGGATGTACTTGCCAATCTAGGAATAAAAAATAATATAGAACTAGAAGATTATTTTGAAGGCTATGGCTCATTAAAAAATATGTTTTGAGAATCGCAATGTCGGCATCGGAGATGCTGGAGTAATAAATAAATTTATAAACAAAAATCTGCCCCTAAAAGTAATACGGGGTTGTAGTGTAACTTGGTTTATCATTCGAGGTTTGGGACCTCGCGATCTCGGTTCAAATCCGGGCAGCCCCAATTTTTCTAAAAAATAAGAACAAAAAACCTAAATCTATCTATCATTTAGCAAAATTAACAGAGAGAAAATATAAAAATGTATATGGCGACGTAGAACTATTGGAAGAACTTGGTTTAATAACAAGAGAAAGCCATAAAATAGAAGTAGAATTTAGTAAGTTATCTGCGAAAATCGTAGTTTAAAAACTAATAGAAAACCTTTTAAACGGAAAAACAAAGAATTTTCTTCATAGAAAGGGCGTTCATAACATAAGTTTTGCAAAGCTTTTTCTAAAAGATTCTATGGGAAAAGGACAAGGAACAATAGGAAGATTTGGAGTAAGGTATGGTAGAACTCCAAAAACTAAATTAAAAAAAATAGAAGCTAAGCAAAAAGCTACTTATGTGTGCCCATCATGCTCATACAAAAAAGTAAAAAGATTATTCATAGGAGTATGGCAATGCTCAAAATGTAATCATAAATTTGCCGGAAAAGCTTACGAGGTTTAATATGGCTCAATATAAATGCATAGATTGTGGAAAAATAATAAAACAGGAATATGTCAAAAAGAATATCAGATGCCCTTACTGTGGAAGTAAAATTCTATTCAAAGCCAATATTGTTTCTTCAACTCATATAGCAAGATGAATATCCAAAAAGAACATGAAGAAAAAATAGAAGAAATTCAGTTATTGGAACAGTCTTTGCAAAGTTTATTGCAGCAAAAACAAAGATTTCAAAATGAACAGATTGAAATTGAAAACGCTTTAAATGAATTAAATAAAACTAAATCAAAACCTTATAAAATAATAAATGGAATTATGTTCGAAGCAGAACCAGAAGATTTAAAAAAAGAATTATTCTCAAAAAAAGAAGTAATTGATATAAGAATTAAAAGTATAAACAAACAAGAACAAGAAAAAAGAAAAAAAGCAGAAATATTACAAAAAGAGGTATTAAAGGGAATTAAATCTTAGCACCTCTACAGGAGAAAATAAAATGGTCAATGGTATCACGCAAGAGGTACTTGCCGAGTTTGAAAAAATTATTGTTGATGAAAGCGTGCCTAAAAATATCAAATTAAAAATAAATGAATTAATTTCTATGTTTGATGACAATGAGACAACACCAGAATGCAAGAACAATAGAGCTTTGCAGGAATTAGATGAGATATCAGAAGAATCAAATGTGCCTGAACATGTTAGGACGCATATATGGAGTATAGTTTCACTATTAGAAAGTGCGTAACAATCATTAAAGAATAGAAATCTTTATATATAAACACCTATATTATAGGGGTAAAATGAAAGATGCATTCTCAAGATTAAAGGACAGGATAATGGGTCAAATAAACGAAGATTCAGATAATCTTCCAGAAGAACAGTATTTAGAAATAAACCCGTCAGAAGTGATAGATTCTAAGGCAAAAATAATGGTTAGACCATTTATAATAAAAGAATTTCAGGATATTAAACCTGCTTTAGATGGTTTAAGAGAAGGTCATACAATAGCTTTAGTTAATATTAAACCTTTAAAAGATAAAGATATTGTTGAATTAAAAAGGGCAGTTAATAAATTAAAGAAAACTTGTGATGCTATAGAGGGAGATATTGCCGGTTTTGGAGAAGACTGGTTAGTTGCGACTCCATCATTTGCAAAAGTGCACAGGCAGACATCAGTAAGCACTCAAAGAACATCTGGAATTATTGAAGATGACGATAAGGATTTTTAAACTCACGTAAAGTTTTTAAATCTAATTCTTTTTTTCTTAAAATATGTCACCAGAATTAAAAGATCAAAAATGCCCAATATGTGGGAAGGACAAATTAACCTTAACAGAAGAAGATTATGATATCCCTCATTTTGGAAAATGCTTTTTAATGACAATGCATTGCGATTCCTGCCACTATCATACATCTGATGTTGAAAGTGAAGAAAATAAAGGTCCAATAAAGATAACTTTTGAGGTTGAAAAAGAAGAGGATATGAGGGTAAGGGTTATAAAATCTTCAGAAGCTGCGGTAAAAATTCCTCAAATGCATATGTCAATGGAACCCGGAACAGCATCAACCGGTTTTCTATCTAATATTGAAGGCTTATTAAACAGATTTAAAAAAATAATAGAGTCCGAAAGAGATAATGCTGAAGACCAGTCTATAAGAAAAAAGGCAAAAAATCTGTTAAAAAAATTATGGAAAGTTGAGTTAGGAGAGGAAAAATTAAAGATAATTATAGAGGATCCATCTGGAAATTCAGCAATAGTCTCAGATAGGGCCGAAACCAAAAAATTATAGGAAAAATTTATAAATAAGGTTATTCTTATTATGAAATTCGAAACATCTAAAATCACGGAAAGAGGACAAATTACAATACCTGAAAACTTTAGAAAAAAATATGGGTTTATGAGTGGAGATAAAGTTTTATTTATTGAAGAAAATAAAGGTCTATTTTTAAGACCCGCTAGAAAAATTGATTTTAAAGAACTAAACAGGATACTAGAAAAAACAAAAAAAATAAAACCCAGATATAATCTAAGTGCTGGAGAAATGGACAAAATAAATGAGGGACTATTTAGATGAATTTTATAGATGCAAATATTCTAGCATATGCTTTTTATGATAATGAAAATAGAGAAAAATGTATAAAGATAGTGAAAGGTGGTGGAATCGTTGATAGTTTATGTTTAATAGAGGCTTTTAATATTATTGAACTACAAACAAAAAATAGGAAAATTGCTGTTGAATCCATTATGTCTTTAATGAAAATTAATTTGGAGATTGTTGATATTAACGTTAATGTTGTCTTTGAAACGTTAAAAAAATCAGAAAGATATAGTAAACTAAAATTCCTAGATTTGATTCATTATGTTATTGCCTTGAATTGTGAATGTAGAGAAATAATAAGTTATGACAAAGATTTCAATAATCTAGAGATAAAGAAGATAGAGCCATAATACAAAAAAGTTATAAAGATAAGTTCTATTATTTCTATCAATGATATCCATAGATGATATAGCTGCATTTTGTAGAAGACGTGGTTTTGTCTATCCTAATTCTGAGATTTATGGAGGTTTAGCAGGTATATTCGATTACGGTCCAGTAGGAGTTGAACTAAAAAATAATATCAAAAAAGAATGGTGGAAATTCCACGTCCAAAGCAGAGAAGATACTGTGGGGATTGACGGTTCAATAATATCCCATCCGAAGATATGGAAAGCTTCAGGTCATTCTGATTCCTTTGAAGATATAATGGTTGAAGATTCTAAAACTAAGGAATTATTTAGGGCAGACCTGTTAGTTGAAGAATTTTTAAAAGAGTCTATGGATGGCAAAACAAGAGAGGAATTATGGAAATTGATTCAGCAGCATAAAATAAAATCCCATAAAGGTAATGAACTATCAAAACCAAAGGGATTTAACTTAATGTTCTCAACAGATGTCGGTCCAAAGAATCCAATAAAAGCTTACTTAAGACCTGAAACCGCACAATTAATTTTTACTAATTTTAAACTAATAACAGAGAATTCAAGATTGAAACTGCCTTTTGGAATAGCCCAGATTGGAAAGGCCTTCAGAAATGAAATTGCTGCTAGGAATTTTTTATTTAGATGTAGAGAATTCGAACAGATGGAGATAGAATACTTCACAAAACCTAAAGAAACAAAGTGCAAATTCATAAATGAAGTTGAGGATTATAAATTAAAAATCTACTCGGCTGAGATGCAGGAAAAAGGATCGCCAGAAATAGAAATGACAATAAAACAAGCCTTGAGTAAAAAAATTTTCAAGAATGAATGGCATGCTTATTGGCTAGCAACAGAGCATAAATGGTTTATTTCTCTGGGAATTAATAAAGACAATCTAAGAATAAGACAGCACAATAGAAAAGAATTAGCGCATTATTCTTCTGATTGTTGGGATTTAGAATATAAATTTCCTTTTGGATTCAAGGAAGTTGAGGGAATAGCAGATAGATCCGATTATGATTTAAAACAGCATATTGAACACTCAAAAAAAGATTTAAGTTTATTTGATGATGAATTAAAGCAAAAAATAGTTCCTTATGTAGTCGCAGAACCATCTCTGGGTGTAGATCGCGCCTTTTTAATATTTTTATTTGAAGCTTATGAATATAATAAAGAAAGGGAAAACGTGGTTTTGAAATTGCATCCGAAATTATCGCCAATAAAAGTCGGAATATTTCCATTAGTGAAAAACAAACCTCAAATTGTGAAAAAAGCAAGAGAAGTTTATGATTTTTTAAAAAATGAATTTGTTTGTGATTACGATGATAGCGGGTCAATAGGAAGAAGATATTCAAGGCAGGATGAAATCGGTACTTTCTTGGGTTGCACAATAGATTTTGAAACATTAAAAGACAAATCAGTTACTCTTCGTGATAGAGACACAACCAAACAAATTAGAGTAAAAATTGATGAATTAAAAGAAATAATTAAAAAATTAATTAATGAAGAAATAAAATTTGAAAAAGCTGGGAAATTAATTAAATAGCAAAAGATATTTAAATGAAAACATATATTAGAAAAGATATAATAACTTAACAAAAAAAGAGGTGAAAAACAAATGGTAACTATAAAACAACTTGCAAACAAAATAAGAAGTTTGAAAAAACAAGTTAAAAGAGTTGAGCATCAAAAGAAAAGGCTATCTTCTATGAAGAAAAAATCGCCTAAGAAGAAATCAACTAAGAGAAGAACTTCAAGAAGGAGGAGATAAAATACTCCTCATAACTTTTTTAAACTCTTAATTCTACTAATTTTCTATGGGCTGATAGTCTAATGGTAAAATTCGAGGCTGGCAGTCTTGAGTCCTGGGTTCGATTCCCAGTCAGTCCAAGAGGGTGATACAAATAATAAAAGCAATAATATTAGACATTGATGACACAATAATAGATTATAGTAAGATAGTCTCGCATTGTTATCAGCAAACTGCAATTGAACTTGGGCTAAAAAAAGTTTCAAGGGAAAGAATTTCAAAATATTTCGGAACGCCACATAGCTTAATGTTAAATGATTTATGGAACTACAAAGATGAAAAAAAATTTGAAAGAATCTTATTCAAGAAAATAAATTCAAAAATAGTCAAGCCGTTTCCGGGTGCAATAGATGTAATAAAGAAGTTATATAAAAAATATGTCTTAGCCTTATTAAGTTCTAAAAATAAAAAAATAATGTACCCACAATTAAAGCAGATAAATCTTTCAACAAAATATTTCAAATTCGTTTATTCAAAACAGGATACAAAATACAATAAACCGGACCCAAGAGTTTTCTCTAAGCCATTAAAAATATTAAAGCTAAAATCATCGGAGATCCTTTATGTTGGAGACTCAAAGTTTGACTGTATAGCCGCTAAAAAAGCTAAATTAAATTTTGTAGCAGTTTTAACAGGACATTACTCAAAAAAAGAGTTTAGAAAATACAAAGTAAAAAACGATAATATTTTAAAATCATTAAGAGACCTACCTAAATGGTTGGATAAAAATGAATGACTGCATTTTTTGTAAAATAGTAAGGGGAGAAATACCTTCTCATAAAATATGGGAAGATAAGAATCATCTAGCCCTCCTTACAATATTCCCAAACACAGAGGGTTTTTCAATAGTTATCCAAAAAAAACATTACCCAAGTTACCTATTTGATTTGCCTGACAAAGTAATAACGGATTTAATCTTAGCTGCAAAAAAGGTCGCAAAATTATTAGATTCAAAATTAGAAGATGTTGGAAGAACCGGAATGATATTTGAAGGATTTGGAGTTGACCATATTCACGCAAAACTATTTCCAATGCACGGCACTGTAGATATGAAAGAATGGAAACCACTAAAATCAAATGTGGATAAATACTTTAAAAAATATGAAGGTTATATCTCATCGCATGATTATAAAAGAGAAGATGATAAAAAATTAGCAAAGCTGGCTGAAAAGATTAGGAAAAATTAAGCAGTTATTCTTTTATTTTTATATAAAAAATATCCTCCAGCAAGAATCATTATTAAGCTAAAATACTGTCCATCACTTAATCCTAACCACTTAGGATCTTCTCTCAAAAAGCTAATTAAAAATCTGGTAACTCCCATAAGCAAAACAAATACAAAAAGCAAAACACCTTCTTTTTTCTCAGTTTTTCTAAAGAATAATAAAACTCCAAAGATTAAAAAGTTTGCTAGAGATTCGTACAACTGAGAAGGATGTCTGCAGCCTAAAATATCCTTAAAATTAACGCACCATGAAACATCTGTGACCGTTCCATATAACTCACCGTTGATGAAATTAGCAATCCTTCCTATAGCTAAAAATAAAGCAGCGGGAACAACTAAAATATCTCCTAATTTTTTCCATGAAACATTATTCTTTCTAACAAAATAAAAAGTGGATAAAATAGCTCCGGTTAAACCGCCATGAAAAGCAACTCCACCTTCCCATAGAGCGAATATCTTAAAGGGATTGGCAAAATAATAGCCAGGGTCTGAAAACAAAACATGAAACAGTCTAGCACCAATTACAATACTCAAAATCAAATAGACCATATAATTCTCTAATTCTTCTCTGGAAACATTTAATTTATCCTTAGATTTAATAATAAAATAATAAGTAACTAAAAAACCAAAAGCCCAAGCCAGTCCATAGTATCTTATCTGAAAGTTCCATAAATAAAAGAGTACAGGATCTAAATTATGTACAAATGGCATATTTACAATTATTAAAAATTAAATTATATAAATCTTGTTAAAGCTTAATTTACAATCAGTTTTCCATTCATATTACTGTGCCCATCACCGCATTGTACTGAACAAAAGAAAGTATATTCTCCATTTTTATCTGCAATAAATTCCACGACTGTAGTTTCACCAGGTATTAAAATTTCATTAACATTAAATTGGGATATGACAAATCCATGGGTAACATCAATGCTTTTTACATTTAGTTTAATCCTATCCCCTTTATTAATTTCAATAATATCAGGCTCAAATCTCCATTGTTTTGCTATTATATTAAATTCCTTTAAATCATCTACAACAGTCTCTTCAATATCCTCAAATCCGGGGGCTGAAAGTTTTGACACAACTCCACTTTCATCATTAACAATATCTGAATTGCTGGAACACCCAATAATAAAAACTAATAACAACAAAATAAAACATCTTTTCATTTTATCACGCCTTCCTAAAATAAAAAATAAAGAAGGTATTAAGCCTTCCTATAATTGGGACTCAATTGCTTGTTGGAATGCAGCAAACGGTTGTGCCCCGCTTAAAGGTTGGTTGCCAACAATAAAATAAGGAGTACCCCTTCCGCCTGCAGCAGAAGCATCACTTAAATCATTCGCAACTTCACCAGCTTGTTTTCCAGAATCCAAACAATTATTGAATGTAGTTGTATCTAATTCTAGAGTAGCGGCCCATTGTTTTAAGCTTGCTAAACTTAAACTTTCTTGATTTTCAAAGATAATATCATGGTATTCCCAAAATTTCCCCTGGTCATCCGCGCATTCAGAAGCTTCAGCAGCTTTTTGAGCCATTGGATGAATGCTACTTAATGGAAAATCCCTATAAACCAATTTTACTTTTCCAGTCTTTACATACTGTTCTTCTATCTGAACAATAGCATCATCTCTTGCCCTCTTACAAAATGGGCATTGAAAATCACTGAACTCCACAATTGTCAAAGGAGCATTTTTGTTGCCCAAAACAGGATCATCATCAACAAAATCGTCTGCTCTTACAGCCACAACCCCTGTTGGTATTGTAGGTTCTGTTGGATCTACTCTAATAGCATTGCCATTAACACTAGTCCCACTTTCAGTTACATCATGAAAAATTGTAACTAAAAATAATAGTCCAAAAACAACAGTCCCTACTTTCCATAAGGTAGATTTCTTTAATTTAAAAGTATCTTCATTACGTTCTTCCATTTTAATTTAACCCTCCATTACTTATAATTTTAGTAAAAGCTTCTATATATATAATTTACGATTATGTGCAAACCTCCTTTGTTTATGTGCAAAGCCATGTTAACCAAAACTGTTAAAAACCAAATGTAGCTTATTTTTGAATAAGGCGCCCTAGCTCAGTTCGGTAGAGTGCTGCTCTCATGAGGCAGATGTCCCGAGTTCAAATCTCGGGGGCGCCACTAATTTTTCTCTATATTAGGGTGTCTATGCCCAATTTTTTCTCTATTCCTTAAATGTAAAATATGTTTTCTCTTTTCAATTAAGAATTTATTTTTATTCAACCCATATTTATTTATCATCATAGAAGCATATTTTCCGCCTAAAAAATGAGGCAATACAACATAAGTAGCTCCCTTATCATACAAAACATTAGCATCGCCAATTTGATGTGAAATAACTATAGTGATAGCATTTGGATTTATCCTTTTAATTGTATTTACTAATAAGACATTAGTATCAAAATCTGGAACTGTAGAGACCGCCATTTTTACCCCCTCCAATGGCAAACCAACTAAAAATTCCTCATCATCTGCATCGCCATATAAACAATCTATCCCATTATTAGATAAATCCTTGATAACATCCGGATTATAATCCACAACTAGAAATTTCTTTTTTAATTTTTTAAAGCTTTGTAAAAAATCATAACCAATCCTATTGTAGCCAAATAAAATAATATCATATTTTTTAAAAGATTCTTTATTCTTCTTTTTATCTTTTCTTATCTCAAAAATCGTTAGATAATTTTCAATATAAGGATATATCTTATCAGAGTATATTATGAAGTAAGTTGAACCAGCTATTGTAATCAACCCTACTACAGTAACAAGGGATAATATATCATTATTCAAATGGCCGATACTAACTCCTAAAGCAACCAAAATTAAAGAGAACTCACTAATCTGGGCAACTGTTAATCCGGCTAAGAATCCTGTCTTTTTATTATAGCCCAACGACCCCATTAATAATAAAACTATCAAAGGATTTCCAATTAAAATAAGCAAAGAAAAAACTATAGCAGGAACAATATACTGATTAATATTGCTGAAAGATAATTGTGACCCTAATAAGATAAAGAATAATATAATGAAAAAATCCCTTAACGGTCTCATCTTAGAGCTTATTTCATAATGGTAAGGAGAAACAGATAATGCAATACCTGCTAGTAAAGCTCCGATTTCAATAGAAAAACCAATAAAATTGAATAAAGAAGCCAACCCTAATCCCCAGCCAATAGAGAATAAAAACAAAAATTCCTGAGATCTCGCAAAGAAATTGCTTAATTTTGGAAGAATATATTTTCCAGTGAGTAAAAGGATAATAATCAATACTAACCCCTTAAAAATCAGTCCTAATAAAGTAGCAGAAACTGTTAACTCTCTAGACATAGAAGAGATTATTATTAAAATAAATATTGCAATTAAATCCTGGACTAATAAAAACCCAATAGATATTTTTCCATATAATTTATCCAAATCATTTTTATCAGATAATAATTTCATAATTATGATGGTACTGCTAAAAGCCAGAGCAATTGCTATATACATAGAAACAACATTTGAAAACCCTAATAATTTAGAAATGAAGAATCCTATTAAAGTTGTAAAAATTACCTGCCCAACTCCAGTAATTAAAGAAATTTTACCAACTTCTCTTATGACATTAGGGCTTAAACTCAAACCTACTATAAATAATAAAAAAGATACTCCTATTTGAGAAAAAATAGTTATTGTGTCTGTAGATTTTATTAAATTCAAAAAGAATGGGCTTAATAATATTCCTGTTAAAATGTAACCTATTATCAAAGGTTGTTTCAACAGTCTCATCAACCCAGAAATTAAAGTAGCAATAACAATAATAACACTTAATTCAATAAAAACATTCAATCCATTAATCAAAATATCACCTTTTTTTAAGGAAACATCTATTTACTTTCTATTTAAATCTTACTTCTTAATTAAAGTAATTTCAATATAAGAAACTCTCACTTGTTTTCCATCTTTGTTCTCAAAACCTTCACTACCTACTTTAATTCCGTCTTTAGCTATTTCAATTTGTCCTTCTAAGAATCTCTTAGTTGCCACTTCCACAACATCTACAGCCCTAGAAATAAATCTTCCTCTAGCTTTAACAACAACCTCACTGGCATTTTTAGTAGTAAATTGCATAACAACCCCAGTAACATAGTTCATAAAAGGTTTAGGCCCAACAAATACAACATGGTTATCTTCCCTAGAATCACTCTGAAAGTCTTCATTGCTCATTTAAGTCACCCTTATAATTATATAATAACAGAATTTTTAAAGTTTGCTATAACCTTCTGAATACAACTCCCTTATACTCATCATTTATTATTTTCTTAGCTGGTTTAGTCAGCTCCCCTTTAGACAAAAACATTAATGGTAATTTCCCAGCTTCATTATAAGCTAAGCTGATATCCCCTTCGGTAATATTTTTCTTATCTCTAAATTTAACAAAATACTTTAAATTTCCTAATTTAGTTTCAAAACTGATAACATAATTAACATCTTTATCTTTTCTAATAACTTTCTCTTCCCACACAACAATCCCATTAATTCTGAAGAATTCCTTAATAATATCAACATCAGCTTCTTTCCTAATCCTGGATTTTGGTTTTTCAATCTCCACTTCTTTCTTTTCAAAAATTTCTTTTTTAGGCTCTATTTTAACTTCTTTAATATCTTCAACAATCTTTTGTGTTTCTTTTTTTTCCTTATTATTTACCATATCCAAAATCTTTTGTTTAGCAGCATCCTCATTAACTAGGTAATATCTCCAAAAGACCTCTTTCTCCCCATTATCTCTCTTCAGAATTAAACTCTTAGCGAAATCTTTTACAATCCTATAAGAAACTCTTTGTAAAGGCGTACAGTCCCTATCCTTAAGAATTCCTTTTTCTTTTAAGTTTTGTAAAGTTTTTATATCATTTTCATTTAAGAATTTTAGATAATTTTCCAGCTTGCTTTCCTGCCATTTAATATAATAAACCGGGCTACCTCCAACTCTTAAATGCTCAGAAACTTGTAGTTTTCCCTCATTTACTAATTCAGAAAGAATAGCCCCTGCAAACATAGTATCAATACTAAGTTCTTTTCCTATTTGAATAGGAATAACCGGACCTTGTCTACTAATAAAATGAAGTGCTTTATCTCTCTTCCCCAAATTTCCAGCCATAAATATATTAGAAATCGAACTCTTTTAAAAGAATTATTATAGTGTAGAAGAGAAATTAAGGTCTAATCCACATTATCTCCCAATAGCTAACTTCTGCTTCATCATCCACAACTCCAACTAATAGCTTCTTTTTAGTGCTGTGTGCTACCCTGTTTTTAGCCGCAAATTCATACCAAGTTGTAGTATTAGTCTCATGAACAGGATAAACAATCCATTTAGCATGGTCCTCGCCAGGTTTAACCCCTCTATTATAAACTCTAAATTCAGCTCCGAATTTTAAGGCGGTCTTAACAATATACCCTCTTGATCTTAAGTCCTTAAAAACACAATACTTGACCCAGAAATTTTTATCTAATCTTCTAACTTTTTTCAAAAAATCATCAAACTTAATTTTTTTTTTCTTAGTATCTATAATATCCATCCTCTTAGTATCCAATAAAAATAATCCTTCAACCAAAGAATAGTGGTACTTTTCTCCTACCTTCTCTCCGAATCTGCTTCTATCATACAATAAAGTGCTCTCATCCGAAATCTCGGCAACTACGCTCTCTTTTTCTAAAATTCCTTTTATTTTTTTCTTTAGCTCGGTTACTTCTTCCTTCTTAATCATAAATCAAAATCAAAGGGAAAGTATTTAAAAAACCTTTCTTTTTTAATATATATTATGAAAATAACATTTCTAGGTACATCAGCAATGATACCGACAAAGGATAGAAACCATTCTTCTTTGTTCATACAATACAAGGATGAAGGCATTTTAGTAGACTGTGGAGAAGGAACCCAAAGACAGTTAAGAAGGGCAAAAATCTCTCCGTCAAAAATAACTAAGATATTAATCTCCCACTGGCATGGGGATCATACATTAGGAATTCCGGGTTTAATGCAGAATTTAGGAGCGAGCAATTATACAAAGACATTAGAAATATACGGTCCTAAAGGAACAAAAAAATATTTCAAAAATATGATGTCCGGCTTTTCATATCAATTGAAAATAAAATATAAATTAAAAGAAGTTTCTTCAGGAGTAATTTACAAAGATAAAAACTTTAGAATAGAATCAATTTTACTTGATCATACAATAACAACACTGGGATATTCAATAATAGAAAAAGAAAAATTAAAAATGAACTTAGAATATCTAAAAAGATTTGGATTAACCCAGCATCCATTATTGGGAAAACTGCAGCAGGGAAAAGATATTGTTTACAAAGGTAAAAAAATAAAAGTAAAAAATGCTACAACCCCAATAAAAGGAAGAAAAATAACAATAATTATGGATACAGCTCCATGCAAAAATGCGGAATCTTTAGCGAATAATTCTGATTTATTAATTATCGAGTCAACTTGGAATGATAAATTAAAAAATTTAGTTAAAAGAAGAAAACATTTAACATCTAAACTAGCTGCAGAAATAGGAAAGAAAGCAAAAGTAAAAAGAATAATTTTAACTCATTTCTCCCAAAGATATAAAAATACAAATGAGCTAGAATCAGAAGCGAGAAAAGTTTTCAAAAATACTAGAGCAGCAAAAGATTTAATGGAAATAGAAATTTAGTTATCAAAAAAAATTCTTGAAGGTGAAGATTTATGTTGTCTGGAATGTTTTTCTACAGACCTAATCATAAGTTCTAAAAGATAATCTCTATGGGTAAGTTCACATCTTATAATGTCCTCAAAATTATCTACTTCTCTACCCCTAATCGCATCATTAACCTCTTTCCTTTTTAGTAGCAATGATTTAGAGATTAAATCCCAATCTTGAACGTTGTATAATTGTAAAATAAAACAAGTGTATCCATTATAAGGTACAACCCTCGCCATATTAAAAGCAAATTCTCTTATAGGATCGCTGGTATCATCGGCAACATAATCAAAGATTGCCCTTTCACGCAAATAATCATAAGAATCTGTAAGTCTCTCAATATCATTACTCCCCGTAGCGAGCGCATGTGGATGAGCCAAAGCAAGTATTGCATGAGGCATATAAATTTCATCTATAACAGGTTTTAAGTAACTCATTTTCTTTTCTTCTTTACTTTCTCATCTAATTTTAATTTCTTCAAAAGTTCTTTGTATCTATTTCTAATAGTAACTTCAGTCACACCAGCAACATCCGCAACTTCCCTTTGGGTTCTTTTCTCATTATTTATTAAAGCAGCTACATATAAAGAAGCAGCAGCAATCCCAGTTGGACCTCTTCCTGAAGTTAATTCTGAATTCTGAGCTTTCTCTAATATTTCAACAGCCTTAGTTTGAGTATCTGCGCTTAATTTCAAAGAAGTTGCAAATCTGGCAATATAATCCACAGGATTGCTAGGTAAAATCCTAATTCCTAATTCTCTTGTAATAAACCTATAGGTTCTTCCAATTTCTTTCTTATCAATACCACTAGCTTCACTTAATTCATCCAAAGTTCTTGGAACTTCATGTCTCCTGCATGCGGCATATAATGCTCCAGCTACAACAGATTCCATTGACCTCCCTCTAACTAATCCTCTTTGAACAGCTAAAGTATAAATTCTAGCGGATTCTTCTTCAACAGCTTTTGTTAATTTTAAATAGCTGGAAACTCTTTTTAATTCAGCTAAAGCTAATTTTAAATTTCTCTCAATAGCAGTTGAAATTCTATATTGCCATTTTCTTAATCTGAAGAATCTATTTCTGTCTTTTCCGCCTAATTGATAAATATCAGATTTTCTTCCAACATCAGTTCCTAATCCTCTATCATATTTAGTGTTGTGCAAAAATATTCCGCCCATTCCTCCGACAAAATTTTCATATCCAGGAACAGTTAAGTCATAAGCGTATCCAGTGCTTGATTTCATTTTTTTAATGCCTCTAACTCTCAAATATAGAAATGGCGCTTTAGCGATTTTCATTAATTTTTCATCACCATACTTTTCAGCTATTTTCAAAGCAGATTTCCTATCGATCCTTATCCTATCTCTAAATTTCCATTCTTTCTTATATATCTGCGGAGCAGGTATTAATGTCTCAATAGCTCCCTTGCCTTTAACCTCGCTTGGTTTATCTTTCAAAAAACCAAGATCATATGCGGTATCGGGATTCTTAATCAAAGCCCTCTTAGAAACAGTATCAGAAATTCTCTGCCCAGTTTTTTCCATAACTCTTCCCTTAATAAATGCTTCTTGGTAGTTTGCATGCATCCCAAGCTGTGAATATAATAATATGAAATCATTAGTCAAATCCCCGCTGGCAGAATTAGTTGAAATGCAAACATCAGGTCTAAATCCTTCATGCTCTATAATCACTTTGCCGCCATCTCCATCCAGATAAGCCATTAAAAATTCTTTTTTAAATTCCATAGGAACTGAATAAATTATTTCTGGAATTCTCTTTGTTATAGCATTAGAACCTGTTTTTAAAATATCTCTGAATAGAATACTTAAAAGCTTGCTGTTAAACTGTATCTGTGTAGCTGAAGTGTTTTTTGCATAAACATTGTCGCTAACTTTAAATAAATTTTTGGTTATCCTTCTGATTTCATCAATATATTCAACTTCGTGGCTTCCAAAGGAGAATACTAAATGATTATCTCTAGCAGTGCCCTCTGCTATAAACAAACCTAGAAGTCTAATAAAATCTTTATCAATGTTAATTTTTAGAGGCAACTCAGATTTTCCGCTATAAATGCCTATTTTGCAGTTATTTAAATTGTAATCATATATATTTATTTGTCTGGAAAACTCATTAAGTACCCATAAAGGAATAGTTTTGTAATGTCTCCAACTTTTGATTCTGCCTTTTAAAATATCATTGCTATTTTCTAGCAATTTCAGTTTCTCAAAGAGTTTTTCATCTGAAAAATTCCTTAAATATAATAATGGATATTTTTTTCCTAAAATTATAAACTCATCCAATAAATTTAATTCCCTAATATCTTCAATTGTGGGTATCTCTTTTGGAGCAACAATAAAATCTCCTTCCTTTAGTTCACTTACTCTAACCGGCTTTATTTCCTTATCGGCGCTAAATACACTGTGATTTCCGGTAACCTTGACTTTTTTTCCAGTCTCCAGTAAAATTTCAAATACTTCATCAGCAGGATGTCTAGAAACTTCGCTTATTTTTCTAAATTTAATTTCATTATTTTTATCAAAGGCAACACATTCAAAATCTTCAACAGGAGCGTATTCAATATCCTCATCAATTCTAATAAAACTATTTCTCTCAGCTAATATATCATCAACAAATTTTCCAATTTTAACAATACTAATCTTATTATTCCTCTTAATCACAATAGGCTCTTCTGCATCTACACTATAGGTCATAGGACTTCCTGTCCTTCTTCTAGAAGCAGCTTGCTCATGGTCAAATTCTCTCCATTCCTGACCGAAGTCTATCATCTTCTCTTCGATAACTAAACCGCAATCCTTACATACTATCTCACCCCTGTCTTTGTTCAGTAAAAGATTGATACTTCCACAATCCGGGCACTTTTTGACGTATGTCGGCATATTTAAAATCCCCCAGCATAAGCTTTATAAATAAGCCCAATTTATCAGTATATAAATGTTTCTAAAAGTTTAAATTTAAAACCTTGATTTCCTGTAGAATTCTTATTTAATCAGAACAGCGTTAATAGCTCCTTCCTGCCCTGGTCTGGAAGTTACTTTGGCCTTGCCAACTTCAGTATCAATTATGGCCCCTTTTGTTATAATATTTCTCCTAACAAAATGCCTATTAGCACTATTATCTATTACAGATTTAATCTTGCTTTTACTATATTTTTTGCCATCAAAAACATTTGCTTCATCAATACTCAATAAAACAACCTTGCTATTCCCGCCTAAAGTTCTAAATATTTTTTTCCTTACTTTATCAACTTTAGTATTCCTAGGTTCATTTCCTAATTCATACTTTTTTTTCTTTCTGTACGGAACATAAACTCCGCCACTTACTTTTCTTTTTGATCTATACTGTGATATGGCCATTTTAATTTAAAATGAAAATAAAGACTATTTAAAGTTACCTATGTATCCCTTTTTGACTGCTATGAAAAATTTCAGAAAGCTTTTTAAATCAAAAACATTTTAGAAAATTATATTTAGGGGGTTAAAACAATGGAAGCATCAAGACCATTAGATACATTAAATTCAGCAAGAGACAAAAAAGTAATATTAGAACTGAAAAACGGAAAGCAGATTGTAGGAACATTAAAAGCATTCGACGTACATATTAACACAGTTTTAGAAAATGCAGAAGAGCATCAAGATGGGGAAATGATAAGAAAGCTAGGAAAATTATTTGTTCGTGGGGACACTATAATTCTAATCTCACCTTCAGAATAAAATGGTAAAGGGAACTCCATCAATGGGGAAGAAGTCTGGTAAGGTAACCCACATACGTTGCAGAAGATGTGGGAAGCCGACTTATCATAGAACCAAGAAAAAATGTTCTAGTTGCGGTTTCGGAAAATCTTCAAGATTAAGAAAATACAGCTGGAATAAAAAACAAGGTTCTAAGAGAAAATAATTCTACAAAACGTTTTTAAAGCATTCAAGGCATTCTTTATTTAGCGTGGGAGTGCCGGAGCGGAAAACGGGCTAGAATCTCTAAAGATGGCCAAGCTTAGGTTTTCCTAAAATAAGACACCTAGTGACTTAGTGTCTACGCAGGTTCAAATCCTGTCTCCCACAAATTTTCTAAAATCAAAACATTACCAAGAAAAGAGATTAAGCGGTTAACATTTCTTTTTCTAAATCTTTTTCAACTTCAGAACTAACAACAGACCAATAATAATCTATGAATTTTTCTACTTGAGGATTGTCTCTATTTAATGTAAACATCTTGGCTTTTCCAACATCTCTAGTATATTTTACTATTTCTCTTTTGACAAATTCTTTCCAGATTTCTTTTAAGGAGGTATAACTAACTTCTGAAAACTTAGCAATGTCTTTCATAGAATAATCAAATTCAGAATGAACTATTAAAAAATTCCATAATCTATTCCTAACAGTATTCCCTTCCAACATTAAAAAAACTGATGTCATGCAAGAATATAAGGATAATACTTGTTTATAAATCTTTCTTTTTTATGTCCCTTAAGGGTCAAAAAATTGACTAAATATTTATATTGTTTTAGATAATTAAAAATTTATGGCTAAAATAAAAAAGAGTGATTATATTAAATTAAGTAGAATATTAATAAGAAAATTATTTGATGAAAATTGTTTTGGAAAAGGTTCTATTTATATTGACAATCTTAAAAGAGGGATTCCTCAAGAGTATTTAGACAAAGTTGAAACTGTTTTAGATGCTCTATTTAAACAGGGAATTTGTGGAAAGAAAAAGAAAGAGCACGGCTGGAAATATTTCTTGAAGATAGAAAGATTAGATAAAATAAAAGAAATATTAAAAGAAAAAGGTGGAAGTTCAATAATCACACTACTATTAATGTTATAATTTTTCTTAACCATTTAGAAATTTTAATAAATAACCTTTACTTTCTAACTAAAAAAGGAGATAAAAAATTCACCGCATATACTTTCTCTGTTAAAGCATATCTCCCACATATTTCTCAACTAAGATTAATAAATAAACTCTAAACCAAGTTAAAAATAATAAAAATACAAAACCATTTACTAATTTCAAACCAACTAAACTAAGTAAACTCCCTATAAAAAATAAAATCAATAAAAAAATAAGAAAGGGAAATAGTAATTGAGGGTTTTTGATTCCTAAAAGAAAACATTCTTTAAAAGATTTCAAAGATTTATTGGATAAGCTAAATAAAGCAAAAGATATAACTCCAAAATAAACAAATAATAACAAAGGTATGTTCAAAATAAAGATACTAAAAGTCTGTAACAATGAAGAATTATTATAAAATATATAAATACTCAATCCTAAAATTAAAGTCCAAATTAAGCTAAATAAAGCAAAATCCAATAAATAATCCAAATCAAATTTTTTAGATCTTTTAACTATATTTCTGCTTATCAGCCAGCTAACACTTTGAAATAAGCTCCATAATAAAAAGGCAACAAGGAAGAATTCTAATACAATAAATAGCATATTAATTAAAGTATCAGAAACACCTGATAACCTTGAAAATAAATCTCCAGATATTTGACCATCTTGAACAAGAATATTTTCTAGAGTGTTACCGATATAATCATAATCTCTCATGAATAAATTATAAAAAAAAGAAGCAGAAATTATAAGCAAAACTAAAAACAAAAAATCAAAAAGAGAACAAATTAGCCATTTCTTCTTATTCTCACTTAACAGCAAAAAACTTTTTTTTAATTCTCTTAACATCTTTCAAAATTATCCTGAAACACATGCTCCAGACAAACATGTCCTTCCATCTAATTGACAATTTAATGTAGAACTTACACATGACCCATCCCTGCATTCAAAATCGCTAGCTACATTCTCGTTACAAGAATCCTTATGAACTCCAGCAACTCCAGCAGCATCTATACATATCCCCCCAATTCTAAAATCATCCCTGTCATCACTATCGATGCATCTTTCTTTAACTTCATTGTAAATTACAATCTTTTTAGTAACTTCAGATAATACTCCTTCTTCATCTCTGCAAATATCATAGCCAATCAATCCCTCAGGTACAACCAATTGAACAGTTAAATCATAAACTCCACTAATCGGGGCATCGTTAGCTTCTGGAATTTCCCAAACTCCAAATGTTACTCCGCTAACTGCTTGAGAATATGGTATTTCAAATGGACCTTCATATGTAGATCTAGGTCCACCAGTTATTTCAACAAGGACTAATAAATCCTCAGTGTTGACATTCACAGTTCCGCTTAAAACATTTAATGAATCCACGCCTACACTAATTGTTTCTCCAGGAATATAGATTCTATCAAGCCCTTGAACGCCTTCTAAAATATCTCCTCCTACGAGTCTAATTCCACCAAAAGAAGCATAACAACTGCTTCTGGTATCTAAAACACTTCCATCAAGTTTTCCATTTGCGATATTAGGATGTGTATTCTCTAAATATTCTTGATAATTATTAAACTTATCCCCATCAGGATCTTCACTGCCATCATTAACTCTCCCCCCATCAGTATTGGAATTAAGAGGGTCTAAAACATTGGATTTTCCGGCTTGTAGTAAATCCTTGCATGCTTTTTCATCCTGAGCATTGGAAAATTCTCCTCTATTTTGATAACAACTAAATCTAATCTCCCAATCATCTGGCAACCTATCATTATCTGAATCTTTCACCCCTTCTTTAAATAATTCGAGATCCTCATTTATCCCACCAGTACTTCCTTTTCCAGGTGGATAACATCTAATTCTGCTAACCCCTTCTTTTAAATCAAAGCATAATTTTGTATATTCTAATTCATCAGTTACCTGAATAAAATCAGAATTAAAGTCGCCTATATTCCTCAAAACATCACTATGGATAGGTCTTCTTGAACCTTGGTCGCTTTCTAAATAAACATCATATCTTAAACTCTCTCTGCCAGAAACTACCATCCAGCTTATGTCATATCCATAAACAGGAACTCCGCCTTCACCAAAGAAAGCAACTTTATAATTAAAATTAGAAGAAGTCGTTGTTTTTATAGGAGCATTAGCTAGTTCAGAAGATTGTAACGAATTGAAATTAGGAAAATCACGATATAACGCTAAAGAACAAAGAGTGCTTGCCAATAAATGACTTTGATAACCTAAGTTTCCCTTAATATCTGCAGAGCCTAAAACTGCAACTTCATTCTTTGCAAACTCTCTGGCATTTCTTGTTCCGCTATTTAATCCCTTAATAATAAAATTATTTCTCAAAATTCCGCCGGCCTCTACAGCTTCCTCTCCAGAAGACTTTTTAGGTTCATTAGTATTGCTATTAAAACCGAAGAAAGACCCAAAATCAAACTTACCGACATACTGCAGTTCATCTATAATAAAGGTACATACTCCATTACTTAAAACTCGATCACATTCTCCAACATATTGCCCTGTTGTTTTAGCCTCCAATAAACAAGTTTTCCATTGTAAAGCAATAGCCTCAATTTGATAAAGCTTGGCTAACATCCCGCTAACACAACCACAGGTCGTACTCAAAAATAAACTATCTTGTATAGGTTTAGGGCTAGGTTGTCCAGTAATAAGATCTTTGCCTATTGTTAACTCAGCCAGACTTTTACTTCCTTCTTTTGGATGCCAGTTTAAAGGTCTACACCAATCTCTGGGGCATGCCACAGCACTACACATAGACCTTCCGCTTATAATAAAACTTTCCTTATACAAACCAAAATTTCTTAGTTCCTCAGGACCAAACCAGATAAAATTAACAGCATCATCAACTCCAGGAATAAAACTAAATATTTTCCCTCCAAGTACGATTGAAATTGCACCTAAACAATTGCCTCTCAAAAATTCATACAAATTCCTCAATTTTGGTTCTAAAGCTTCTGTAAAATCAAGAACCTTATCTGCACTTTCCATTCCCGCAATTAAAAATGCCTCTGGTGGTTTATATGCCAAACTATCTAATGAAATTATCAATGGAAATTCTTCCTCTTCCGGAGGATAGATTGGAATACAATTATTGCTTCTAACTCTTACCCCGTTCTCATCTTTTATCAATCTCCTACATTGATTAATTCTTGCTGTGCATTCAAATTCAATTTCATCAATTCCATATTCTCCTTTATAATTTCTAATATCTTTAGGCCTAACCAAAGATTCATCACTCTGATAATTTAATCTTATTTCTAAAGTCCTATTCATATCAGTATTTCCGACTCCGGATAAACTAACACTGCCATAACTCCCTTCAATATAGGTAACGCCGTTCCTTGATTGAACATTTAACTCTCCACCATTTTGACCGCTATCAAAAACTAAATCTCCAACTCCTATTTCTTTAGTTCTAATAACTCCTCTGTCATTAGTACAATAAACAGTAGCCCCTCTAAATTCAATATCCTCATTTTCAAGAACATTAAACGTATTTCTAAAGAAACTGATAGGCTGATAAACTTTAACACCCTGTCTTTGATCAGTAAGCCAATTAGGTTCTACAACTCTTGGTCTAGCATCGTTAGTATCAATTCTAATCCCCCAATAATTGCTAAATCCTGCAGTTTGACTTGGACTACATCCAGAATCATCGCCTCTGCGGCTAGCAACTTCTCCACTAGGAGTTCCAGCACATAAATCTCCTAAAATAGTCGCCGTACATCCAAGATCTATACTTCTTACATCCCCATCTCTATAAATATTACTTGGTTCATCACAAATACCGTCTCCATCAGAATCATATCGTGAGCTTGTAAACACCCTATCAGTTCCGCCAGCAGTGTCGCCTTCAATAACCGTGCTCTGAGCATAAGAGATACTAATAAACATTAAAAATATAATCCCTAATAATATCACCCTTTTCATTTTTAGCTAAACCTCGGTTCAAGCAAATCTCTATTTCTGTTTACAGCGTCTCCCATCTCATAAGCCCTCAACACATCACTTACAACTCTTGGATTAACCGCAAAAGCTGTAAATTCTATGTTATCATTTTCTAATTGCTCAGGGCTTATATATACATCATCTAATTCAATATGACCTAAAACTATTGTATCGGCTGATTTAGATTCAAATCCATTGACATTTTGACCAGCTAGAGTTAATTGTTCGTTTAAAACCAAGTCCAAATTAAGATTATACCTTCCAGGAGCTAACCTTAAAACAACTTCTTCACCACTATTATAATTAACAGCAATCTCATCATCCACACCGCCAAATATTTCATTTATTTTTATTAGCTGTAAAAATACTTCTTCATTTATATTAAGACTCCTTCCAAGTTCGCTTACGACATTATCATTTTGATCTAAATCAATCACTTTAACATTTAAAGTTAAATTACGATAAGGTTCAATATCCGCAATAACGCTTTGTACACCTGTGTCTAAAGTATCTAAAGATTGTCTATAAACGCCATATCCATCTCCATCAACCCTTAATTCTCCGCCAACACATAACGGGAAGCTCCCTCTATATTCTATGGCCCCATATTCATTTTCAGTAGTTTCTCCAACGATACATTCATTAAGTCCACAAATATAAGAAACTTTAAGCCCATCAACAAATTCTCCATTAGATGTATCAATAGCACTAACGCTGACTTCTTCACTTAATCTTTGATCTTCATCACAAAATAAATTTCCTGGTCCGCTTCTGAAATCAGTTGTTCCAAAAGCATTTCTCCTTCCATAATTATTATCAACAAATACCTCAATAACAAAATTAAAAGATTCCATTCCGGATTCTAGACTAACAAGAACAGGATAAATTAAATCATATCTGAAGTTATGTCTATTAAAACAAATATCAGGCCTCAAAGGGATAGGTATCTTCAAAACGTCAGAAGTTAAAACAGGTCCTCTTCTTGGAGTAACATCCATAACAAAAGGCCACCCAGCATAATAATTAAAATTAACGTTTACATCATTATGACTTCTTGAGAAAGTATTATCAATTACCATATGGTTATTATAATAAACTTCATCATAAGTTTGGATATTGCTCCCTTCAACCTGTAGATAGGGAGTCATAACCTCTATATTTCTTATAAGGGTTTCTCCAACCTCCACTAAATTATACCTGGATTTGCTGCAATCGAAATCAATTCCTGCAATTTGAGGAATCCCACTATTATCATCTTTACTCCAAAGAGAAACAAGTTCTATTGTATTATCTTCCAAAGGAGAATTAAGTCTTTCTCTGTTAATTATTTCATTAGCCATTTCATAAAATTCATTTAATCTGCTTGGAATTGAAACTTTTACATATCTACTCAAATCAAAATTATCTTCTTTAATCCCAACTTGTAGATTAGTATTTAAATTAACTTCAACATCTTTATCTAGAATATTAACATTAATGTCAATAGTATCTTCAGGAATATTATAACCTATGTCTCTGTAAGAATCAAACCCACAATCAGATACAAATCTTGATTCGATATAAGCTCCCAACTCATTTTCCATTTCCTCAATCGTGGGAATATTCTCTAAGTTATCTTCTCCATAAAGCCAATAAGGAACTTTTCTATTTTCTGTAACTTCTAAATAAGTTCTTGGACTTATATCCGGGAACACAACATACCCACCTTGTTCCCCTATTAGTTTTAAACCATCTGAAGCGATATTCTCAACACACCCTTCCACATAATTTACAACACCTTGAGCTTGTTCAGGAACAACAACGCTTCTAAAAGCAATATTTTGAACTCTCTCTCTAAAATTCTCACTTTGTAAATAGCTAATAGAAATTGCTAAAATAACTACAATAATTCCTAAAATAATGAATACTGTTACTTGACCCTTTTTTTTCATTTTAACCTTTCACCTTCTTTCTAATAAGTTCTATAATCTCAGTATTCAAATCTTTATTAATCTTGGACTTGAAATTCTCCCATAATCTCTCATCTTCGATAAGAAGAAGGTATTTTTTCATATACCATCAAACAGTAGTTTTAATATATAAATGTTTCTTACTAACTTACTTAGTTACTTACTAAGAACATAATTTAAGTTCAAAATTATAATTTCTCGGCAGTCTGACTGGGCTTGCAGTAATTCCTTCATCACAAACACCATTAAACAGTTCAATATAAGTAATCGTATCTAAAGAACCTTTGAATTGATAGATTTCTATTTCTGATAAAGTTGCTTTAAATATATCAGTTAGATCCTTTTCGACAGCTACGCAAATATCAGATTTAATTTTTTGAGGTGGGGGGTTTGGATTTAATTTAGTAGGATTATCCAAACAGTCTTTCATTAATTCTTTTAAACTGGTTTTATCAAGATAGTCTAAATTAACATCCATTATAGCATTCATTAAATTATTAGCTCTAAAACTACTTCTCAATGTAACACTGGAATCATCACTTTGTTTGATTCTAACAAAGAAAATTAATGCGAATATTAACAAAATAACTATAAATATTAATCCAAAAATTTCTGCCTGTCCTTTTTTCATTATTCAACCTCTCCAATTATTATTAGCTTTCCTATCCTGTATATATTATCTGAAGGGTAATAAATTGAAACAGGAGTTGCATATCTCAACCCGTCACCAGTATATCCCATTAAAGTAAATTTATTACAATCAATACTTGTAACATCGCATTCTCTAGGAGTTACGGTAGGATAAACAACTTCAACTTCCAATCCTAAAATCCCAAATTCATCTAAATACTTATCTTTTATATTCCCATTATTAGTTAATACTTCTCTAAAAGCTATTAATTTTTTGGCATCCAAACATTCTCTTTCAATTCCTCTTACGCTACATTTAATTTCTGGAGCACTAGTTAAAGAATTAACTAAAGTAGAAAATTTCTCATCTAAAATTTCTTGTCTACTTTCTTTAATGGTAGTATAAGTAAATTGGAAATAAACAACCAAAGCAACAATCAATAAAATAAAAAACACTAATAAAACCATCATGGTTATCCCAATTTCTAATTGTCCTTTCTTTAATAAATTCCTTCGCATCCTTCCCTCAAAAGTCCTTCATTGGCAGTAATTAATTCATTTACTTGTTCAGGTAAATTCTTTATAGCATCTATCGCTGCCTGTCTAAAACTGCATCCATATCCAATTCCATCAGCTTTCTTAAGGTACACTTTCCTAATGTTTTCATATTTTTTTAAAGCAACATGATTAGTTAAACAAAAGAAATTACTTGTATCAGAAAAAATATAAGCATAAATCATTGCATTACCATAAAAATCTCTATCAGTTCCGCCATCGCATAATTTTCCATAATACTCTCCATTAATCTGTCCTTCATAAAAAACTTTTTTCTTATTACCATTCACATTATCAGAACAATCAACAAGATTCACAGAATCTAAATCTATAAATTGAATGGTTTCATCGCTACCTATAAACATTTCAGGAATCTTATTTATTTCGTCAGGAGCATCCTCAAGATAAAAAAATTTATCATTCCCTGTTATAAAGATAAAATTAGTAATCCTAAATGGAGCATTCCAGCCATATGTAAAAAATTTAAATTCATTATCCTTCATACCTTCAGGAGCAAAAACTATATTACCTTTTAGTTTTTTACCTGCCACCCCATTAACAAACATCCTTTCTTCATTTAAAGTACTAGGATCGCATTTAAACTCTAATTTTATCTCTTTGCCAAATTCTAACTTGCTTCCAACTAAATTGCTTTTAAATCCAGTAAATGCAATATCTAATTCCTCCACAGCAACTTTTGCAGTTAAATTTCCAAATAAATCAGTTTGTTGAACAGCGAACCAAACTAAAAATAAAAATATAGATATACCGGCAATTATCGAAAACAACCAGCTAAAAGATATTTCAAAACCTTTTTTATTCATTTTATTGACTAATCAAAACTCCTTCATTTCCTCTATTTTCAAATCTTATTTCAACTCTATCATTTCTAACAGTAGCACAAGTAGGATTATTATTTTCTACAAAAAATCTAGTAGCATTAAATCTATTTTCCCTGAATTCGGTTACAGGAAAAACAAAAACATTGCTAAATTCTTTCAAAGATTCCATATAATCATCCGGGTCAACATTATAAGTTGGATTTATAAAACAAACTCGAGTAACTTCGCTAGGTAGAATAAAATCTTCTCTGCCGCTGCTCCCAATATCTAAAAAATAAAAATCATTTATTTTCTTTTCTAAATTTTTATAAAAATCAATTAATAGGACTTCATCTTTAAAATCTTCGCCTTGTCTAACAGTTTTAATTCCAAAAAATAAAACGGTTACCGCTAAGATTAATATAAATATCCATGTAAAAATCTGCTGCATCTGTCCGTTTTTCATTTTTTTTAGACATTAATCTTCACTATATTAGGCATAACATTGCCCCAATTATCTCTACACTGAGTATAGTAGCTTGAACTTGTAACAACTAAATGTTTTCTATTATTTTCTGTCCTGCTTAAATCATTACCAAGATTAATATTATTAGTTGTAGATAATTTGCATATTGCCTCTTCATTTGTTCTAATATATTTAGTCCCGCCTGTTGTAATTATCTGGACTATTTGAGGAGGAGTAATATCTCTTGAAACAGCGAAGTTAATAGTATTAGTAAGTGTTTCAGCTCCATCACCGCAGCTTATAGTTATTGTCTTAGCGCCATTGCTAATTCCGCTAACAGTGGCTGTATGGATGTAAATGTTTGTATTATCAAATGCCCTTGTTAAACTTCCGCTCAAGCTTCCTGAATAAGTACATTGCACATTCGCTCCATTATTAGCTCCTCCGGCAGTCTTAGCGCTAATTGTAAAGCTATCGCTTCCTTGTGTTTCACTAGGCTTAGTTTCAACAATTCTTAACCTATTTGATTGAGGAACATTAATTCTAAAGTTAATCTCTTGTAAAGCAATACTATTTCCAGCCTCATCTCCGCATCTTACATAAAATGTATAATCATCATTGCCTCTAACTAAATTCTCTTTTGTATATCTAATGCTTGGAACTCCACTAACCCTGACTTCCTGATGTGTATCCATAATTTGGTTGTTAAATGCGCCCGCTACTACATCATCTGTTTCCATTAAATTATCATAATTCTCGCTCCAATAGCAGGTAGCAGCACCATTTCCTGTTTGTCCGCCTGTTAATGTAATCTCTAAATCAAAAGCATAATCAGTTAGTGTCCCACTTGGACCTTTGCTTTGCACAACTAAATTTCCTGCAGTTATGCCTTCAGGTCCTTCTCCAGGTTCTTCTTCAAGTCCGCTTATTAATAAAGTGTTCAACAAACCACTTTCTATATTTTGTGCTTTAACATAGTAAGCGTTATTAGGACTAAACCCGTCATTCAATCTTACAGCAGTCCATCTGATAATTGTAACATTCTCTATACTAAATGTAATTCCAGTTGAAGGCACGACAACATCATCTGGTTGAGCTAAATCAATTCCTGCAATTGCATCTTTTTCTAATATTTCATAGCTTATAGCATTTCCAACCTCGCAGCTTTCTCCTCTTATAACTGCGATTGCTTCGCTTCCTTGTCTTATGCTCTGTAATGATGCTCCGCTTTGTTCATCTTTCCATTCAATAGAAGTTATTCTGCATTCTTGAGGATCAGGTTCAGTAATGCCTGCTCCACCATCACCTCCAGCTCCGGTTACAGTTGTGCTTCCTGCAGATACAGCAAAGTAAAACGGTTTTTGTGCAAATGCTCCTTGTCTATCCTCAACTCTAGCCACTAAAACATAATCCCCATTTCTAGCATCATCAGGAACTCTCCAGCTAAATTCATTTTGTAAATTTCCGACTCTTAAGAATTGGGCAGAAACATCTTCATTCTCATTTCTTATTGTATAAACTAAATTAGCATTATCTCCAGCATCTTCATCGTTAGCAACAATTCTTACATTAATTACTTCCCCTTTATTATATACATATTTATCAAGTTGTATATTTGATATAGTTGGATTCCTATTAGTAACTCCTTCTTGTAAAACTATTAATCTCAATTCCTTGCAGGCTCTATTGCTGCTCAAATCAGTAAAGCAGAAAGCAATAGTATAATCCCTCGGTGTCATTGACGCACTGTTTAACACAAATCTATAAGAATTATCGCTAATTTTAGAAACAGAAGCGAATCTTCCTATTCTTGGTGTTTCGCTAAACGTATTCATACCAATACCTACTGGGCTTGTTGCAATAACGGTAAATTCATATAAGTCTCCTCTATTCAAAGTTCTTTCACTATCTGGTTCAATAACTATTATAGGGGATTCATCCTGGCAAACTTTATTATTATCACTATCTCTTAATCCACTTAGACAATTATCTCTGCAAACATGAGTTGTAGTATCTTCTGCATCAACTAAATTCCATTCACAATTCAAACTTGGGTTTACACATAAATCTCTTGTTGTTAAAGTATTACAAGCGGTTGTAGTTCCAACTGCTTCACAAACCCCATCTCCATTATTATCTACAGTATTTGCTGGACAGTCAGCAACACATTGTGTTCCAAACCATTTACAATTTAAGTCCGAAGCAATACAATTACCTTGCCCTTGGTCAGTTAGGCTTGAACATGTTTGAGTAACAACTCCAGGCTCGCAAGTCTGTATTAAACTCGGAGAAGAAGTACTACAACTATTTGGATTAATACAAGTTCTAGTTATTTCACCATTAGTAGGACATTCTGCAGGGCTAAAACCAGTACATACCCATTCACAAACT
>JAGVZL010000049.1 GCA_018302505.1 Candidatus Woesearchaeota archaeon
TTGGTTCCCTGATGCATAGCAGTTGAAGAATAAGCAGCATTTCCCACCAAATCCCCACCATACACAAGCAGATTTCTTATTAAGGAAAAACTACCACCAATAACCCCTATTAGAAAAGCTAAAAATAGCAAATTTCTTTCTTTTAATTTGTTTGAATGATGTAAGAATCCAATAAATATAAAGATAGCAATCAGCAAAGGAATAGTACTTAACCATGTCCAAAGAGATAGCATAAGTGTAATTCCCAACAAAAAGGCATCTTTTCCTGATTTATCTTCAATAACCCTGATTAAAAAATATAGTGCCAGACTAAAGAACAAGAAAAACAAAACATCAGGGGTTATCATCCTGCTAGTAGCTAAAGTTGAGGGTAAAAAACAAAAGAAAGCAACTCCATATATTACAAAATTTTTATTTTCTATATGTTTACCAATTCTTTCTAAACATCTCCAAAAAATAATGCTCACTAAGAACATAATAAACACAGAAAAAATTTCTAAGCTTAACATAATATTAATTCCATTAGCCTGTGAAAAGCTAACAACCGGAGCCAATAAAAAGTAGTAAAGTGGAGGATGTGCAGGGGTATTAGGTTCAATATCCCCAATATCCGGAAATGCCTTGTTTTCAACAACAAACTTAAATATATTTAAATTTCTAATAGTGTCAGATAATAGAATAACACTCTTTTCCTCAAATTTTTCTATAGAGAACCTACCACCTTCTAATCCAGATATGTAAATACTGCCCAATAACGTGAAAAGGTTTACTAGTAAAATCAATAAAACAATCTTGTCTTTATTTCTTATTATCATTGGGTTCAATTACGATGGAAAGCTTTTTATTAGTTATCATGGGGTTATACAATGACTTTTAAGGTTTTAGAACATGAATATTAAAACAAAAATGTGGGGGATTCCAGACAGATGGTTGTTGTTTCCTTTAGTAGGAACATTCATAATCTTCCTGTTAAAACTGATTTCTTTTTCTGAGATATTAACAAGAAAAACAGTTGATATTGTAAACTTTGGGGATATGGCAATGCATGTTTCATTGCTATTCTTCCTTGATGAATATGGATTTCATAATATTGTTCCTTTATGGTATGATGGGTTTAGACTATTCCATCTTTATCCTTCGGCATCTTTCTTCTTTTTACTGCCATTGTATCAGATAATATCAGATGTTAATCTAGTTGTGTTTGTTTCATATATCTTATTATTTATAATTGCATTTGTAGCTGTTTGGTTCTTAGGCAGATACAATCACTTTTCAAAACTCAAAACAATCACATTCTTTGTATTGTTGTTTATGAACCCAATAATAATAGATTATATTTTTGTAGGCGGAAGATTTCCAGAGTTTTTTGCCTGGGTAATTTTTTCGATACTATTAGCAATCTTAAGTTATTTAAAATACAATAAATCAAATTATATCATTTTTTTCCTTATAATAATAACTTTGTCTGTTTTAATACTATCACATCCATATGTGTCCCTATTTGGACTACTACTAACCTTTCTAGCGTTTTTAACAGCAAAATTTAGAATAAATAGATATCATTTAATATTTTCAGTAATATTGGCATTAGCATTCACAAGTTTTTGGTGGATTCCATTTATATATGGTTGGTTGACATTCCCTTCTAATATTCCACAACTTACAGATTATCAATTTGGAGAGTTGTTAGATATTAAAAATAGTATATTCTCATTTAATACCGCTGTAATCTTCTCGTGGTTTTTTATATTTTATCTATACTGGAAACAATCAACAAAAATAAAGAGAGAAAAGGTATTTTATTATCCACTTTTATTACTAAGTTTTTTAATATTATTTAGAATAATATCGTTCATCCCTTTCCTCAACCAGATACCTCCAAATTCTTATAATATTTTTTTTATATCACTTACTCTGTTAACATTCTTTAAGATAAAAAAATTTAATATGTTTAATAAAAGGGCAATAATAATTTCATTAATACTTTTGCCTTTAATATCATCAATAATAGTTTTTGAAGTGAGGCCGCAAGAATCTTATGAATTTACAAACCAAGAAATAAAAATTATAGAATTGCTCCCAGAAAATAGGGGAAGATATCTATTAATAGATGATATCCCGCCACATAGTATTCTAAAGAATATCATTGCTTATGCAACAATACACTATAATTTATCAACACCCACAGGAGTTTATCATCCTGCAACATCTAAGAAGGTATATGACACACTTGAGACAATAGGAAAAAATCTAAATGAAAGAGACTGCAAAGAATTATCTGCAAATTTAGACAACCTAAAAGTTACAACATTAATATCAAAAGAGGAAAAAACATGTGAAATATTAAAACAATGTAATTTTAAAGAGGTTTATAATAAAGAAGTATGTATGTTTTTGAGTTGAAGAATTAAAAAGATTTAATTTTTCAAAAGGCATTATCTAAATTATTCAAAGCTAAATCATTGTAGTATACGGTTATTTTTGCATGCCAACTCTTTCCTATTAAAAAACCTGTGTTCTAAGTAAGATTTTTATTTCAAAAAATAGGGGTGTAATAATTTCTGTATACTACATCAAAGCTAGATTATAAATAAACTTTTAAATGTATGGTATTTAGAAGATATTCTCAGGAAATGAGATTTAAAGAAAAAATATGGATTTTAGCTATGTTTCTATTTTTAATTATACTTAATGGTTGTTCTGACCCAGAAATTACTGGTAGTTCTGTACAAGAAAATTTTATTGAAGAGCCTGAAGAAATATCCACTGAAGAATTTGAAGAAGAAGTTTTATTCGAAGAAATTAAAGAGGAAACCACAATAGAAAAAAAGGAATATAAGTCTTGTTTTCCAGATGTAAAGAAAGTAGTTGCTGAATATGAATTTGTTTCTCCTAGAGGATATAGGGTCGTCTGTCCCAAAGACGGATGCTATTATACTGAAGACAAATTTAATCAATATGCTAGAGAAATAGATTTATCCATGAAACTTTTTATTAAAAGAACAAAGATTAACTTATTTGAGTTTTATCCTAAGGGAGTAGACATACATATTTTAGATTTAGAATCAAACAATCCTGAAGAAACTTGTCACTTTCCACCAGAAGGATGGGAATATTGGGATAATTGGAATTATGTTTGGGTAGACTTGGAGGATGGTGTCGTTTGTTTAAATGCTTATTCTTATGTTAAAAGAGGAGATGGGGCTGTTGGGAAAAGCAAGGCTGGTTCTTTGTATTATGGTGTTCTAAGATTGTTGTTAAAACCGCTTGATGCCCCCTGGGCATTTACAGAAGTACTTGCAAATAATTATGCTCAGACCCTTGCTGGAGATTATAGGTTTTGTAATGATTATCATATTCCTAAAGCATATACAAAATCAAAAACATTAGGTTACTTTTATAGGGGGAACAGTATGTTTTATTTCTTCTGTGATGACGGGGGATTTGATTCTGAAGATATAAGCTCTTTTATTATGGAAATTGACAGAAAATGTATCAGGGAAGGAAACAGTACTGTAGACTTTGGAGATATCAAATGTACATTGGATAAATATATCCCTAAAATGGCTGAAAAAGAAACTACAGAAATTTATAAAGAATGGTTATTTGACGAATCTGAGAAAGAATTTGTAGAAAAGATCCATCAATGTTTTTAATTCTAAAACTCTAAAGAAACCCTTAAAAAACTATCTATGACCGTATATTTATATGAAAAAGCTGATTAAAAATCTTATTTTTGCATATTTAATAATTGTAATAGTTAAATCTATCTTAACTTATATAATTCCGGCCCCATCGGCATTTAGTGATGGCTATATTTATGCTAAATTAGCAAGAAGTTTCTTTCTAGATCAAAATTTTGTATTACATGGATCGATTTACAACCATTATTTGCCTTTATATTCAATTGTATTATCTCCTGCATATTTGTTGGGCAAAATGTCTTTAATTTATCCAGCAATGAAAATAATAAATTCAATAATCTCTTCATTAATAATCTTCCCAGCATTTTATTTAGCTAAAGAGTTTATTAGCCCGAATAAGGCATTCTACACTTCTTTATTAATCTCTTTCCTTCCATCAAATCTAATATTCTCATCTTATTTATTGTCAGAAAATATATTTTATTTCTTATTTTTATTATCAATTTACTTAATCTACAAATCCTCAACAACTAATAGTCTATATTATCCTGTCTTTGCAGGAATGGGTGTTGGTTTAACTTACTTAGCAAAAATAAACGGAATAGCTTTATTCGCAGTCTTAGGAACGCTATTTTTATATAATTTAATTAAGAAAGAAAAAACATATCTAAGAAACATAGTCTTAACAGGAATAATAGCCTTGCTAGTTATCTCACCATGGATTATTAGAAGCTATAATATAGAAGGAACTTTATTTGGAGGGTATTCTTCAGAAGCAGCAACAATACTTGACATAAATGAGTTTATTTTAAAATTCATAATTCAATTTTTACTTTACTCAGGACTCTTAGTAATCTCAACAGGAATAATCTTTCCCATGCTAATAACAAGAAAAATATTTAACAAAAAAACATTAACTTTCTCAGTTATAGCATTATCCTCAATATTCTTTATACTATTAATAGCTTCGAATCATAATGTAAAATTATCTCATGAAACAGTTTCTTACGAACTACCTTCAGCCTTCTTGCCTTGGCTTGCAGGGAGATTAATCGGAAGGTACATAGATGCAGTTCTTCCGTTAGTTATAATTTTGGGGATGATATGTATAAAAGAAAAACTTTGTCTTAAGAAAACTTTAGCCATTACAATATTATTAATATTTTCATCCCAACTAATATTATCTGGACTATTGCCAATAAATCATGTTTCAGTAGCATATTTCGGATTAATTTCTTATGTTTTAGATTTCCCAATAAATATGATATTGATGGCAGCAATCTTAACACTAGTTCCTCTAATAATTTATAAATTAAGATTAGATTTCAAAAAAATAATAGTTTTATTTTCAGTTTTCTTCGTTTTAGTCAGTCTTCTAAATTTTAGCATGATTTATTACAACTCTAATACTTTTTGGTATAAAGGAGACCAGGTGCAGTTGGGAATTTGGTTAGACTCTTATGATCCAGAAAGATCAATTATTTTATTTGATGAAAGGGATTGTACTGAAAGAATACTAAAAGAAGATCAAAGAAGTATTTGCGAACCTTCAAGCGGTTTCTCCATATTGGGCTTTTGGCTGAATGACGATTTAAAAGCTGGGGATCCTGAAACTGAAGATTTTGATTTTCTAATCTCAAAACATGAACTCACAACCCTTAAAAAGGTAAAATCAAGCTCAACAGGTATTCACATATACAAAAATGAAAGTAATAATAACTATTCCAGCTTATAATGAAGAAGCTTCACTTAGAGAAGTAATTTCTAATATTAAGAATGTTATGGATAAAACCAACTATGATTATATCATTCAAGTTTTAGATGATGGAAGTAAAGACAGAACTGTAGAAATAGCAAAGGAAGTGGGAGCAAAAATATATTCTAACAGAAGAAATTTAGGTTTAGCAAAAACATTTCAGGAAGAATTAAGATATGCAATAGAAAACAAAGCAGATATAATAGTTCATACAGATGCAGATGGCCAATATGACCCCTCACATATCCCTGAATTAATAAAAAAAATAGAAGAAGGTTATGATCTTGTTCTGGGTTCTAGGTTCGGTAAAAAAATAAAACATATGCCATTCATGAAAAGAATCGGAAATAAGGCGTTTTCAAAAGTTATTAGTTCACTAACTGGAATTGATATAACGGATTCAACAACAGGCTATAGAGCATTCACTAAAGAAGTGGCTGAAGAAATAGAATTCATCAATACCTTTACATATACCCAAGAACAGATAATCAAAGCAGCTAAAGAAAAGTTCAGAATTACTGAAATATTTGTAAGAACGAGAAAAACAAGAGAAAGTAGGTTATTTAAGAATCCATTTGAATATGCATTAAAAGCTTGGATTAACATATTGAGGATTTATAGAGACTACGATCCGTTAAAATTCTTCGGAATCACAGGAGGGATATTATCTTCCTTGGGATTAATAATCGGTCTATGGTTTGTTTATTTGCATTTTACCACAGGCATAACAGGTCATTTGGGTTTGTTAATATTGATGATACTGCTTCTCCTTACGGGAATCCAGATCATATTATTTGGATTTTTGGCAGATATGAGAAAATGAAAAAATCTTTATCTTTTTTAATGAAATTAGTAATAAGTATAGCAATACTATCATTTCTTATATTGAAAGCGGGCCCTGTCAATATTTATAATTCTTTAATCCAGATAAAATCATTTGCTTTTTTCTCAATACCACTGTTGTTTATACTATTGATCATAGGGACTCTGAATGTTAAAATCCTTTTTAGTCCAATCAAGCAAATTAATTTTTTTAAATTATTCAGATACATGTTTGTTGGCTGGTCTTTAGGATTGTTTACACCTGGGAAAATTGGAGAGTTTTCAACAGCTTATTTTTTGTTAAAAAAAGAAAACATTCCGCTTGGCAAAGGCGTATCAGTCTTATTACTTGATAAGATTATCACACTTCTAACTTTATTCTTATTGGCATTGCTTGGTTTTTATTTATTTCTTCCAAAAATATTATTCTTATCAATATTTATAATATTAATATTATTTATAATATTCATAGCGATATTCTTCTTCACAGAAGTATTAAGAAAATTAATTAA
>JAGVZL010000050.1 GCA_018302505.1 Candidatus Woesearchaeota archaeon
TCAATTTTCTTTTTATTTCCAAAGCTCTTCTAGTAGGTTCATGTGTGATAACAACATCATTATCCTCAGATAAATCAAGAATATGTTCAGCTAATCTAACCACCTGGGTACCTTTTCCAGTATAGTCTCCGCCTTCCGAAACAACAAATAAACCCTTAATTTTTTCACCTCACATAATCAACAAAAGAATAAGGAACCATAACCCCACCTTTATTTCTTGTATAAGTCCCTTCTTCTCTTCTCTCCACAACCCATTCAGGTCCAAATTCTGGGAAATAAGTAACTTTGTCTCCATCTTTAATATCAACATCTATATGAACTTCTGTCAATTCTAATCTCGTAAGTAACGGACTTTCTAAAGCTCTTCTATAAACTCTTTCTCCGCCAACGACATAAGCAACTTCTTCTTCAGATTCAAAATCTGCTCTTGCAGCCTCAACTGCTTCATCAAAAGAAGTAGCACAGTAAGCTCCTTCAACTTCATAACTAGGATTACTAGATAAAATAATATTATATCTATTAGGTAAAACTCTCCCTATGGATTTATATGTTAATCTTCCCATAATAATAGGTTTGCCTTCTGTTCTTTTTGCAAATCTATTTTTATCTGCTTTAAAATTAAAAGGAATATTTCCATTCTTTCCAATTACTCTATTATCAGAGTAAGCAGCAATTATTCTTAATTCAAAACTCATTTTTAAGCGGCCATCACAGAATTTGTTTTCCATCTGTGAGGGTTATAACCTTCAACTCCAACAACATCTTCAACAGGTCTTTCTATAGATTCATAAAACGGAACATCTTTTATCATCAAAGTTCCTCTTTCTCTGGGTCTTTTAGCTAATTGAGTTAAAGCATCAGGAATATGGTCTTTTCCAAAATCCAATTCTCCTTCTTCAGAAGTTTGTCTAATATACCAATCTCTTATTTCATGATAATCTGATCTTTGTGTTACTTCGCCAATCTTTTTTTGAAATTCTATAACCTTATCTGGGTTGGTCCAAAAATCAGCTCTTGGAGGTACTCCCAAATACAGATGTGTGTTAATAGTCGTGTGAATAAATCTTCTAGGCTGCAAGTCTGTTTCCTGAGCAACCATATGAGTTAACAAAGCATCTTGAGCAATATTAAATGGAACACCTAAAAAAGTATCACAGCTTCTTTGAACCATATGTAAATCTAATTGGTCTCCATAAACAGTAAATTGATGCCAAAAAGGACAAGGTCCCAAAGCCATATCGCTTCTATCTCCAACATTATAAGAATTTAATAAATGATATCTAGAACCTGGTTGCTCCTTTATATTTCTTAAAATTTTATCTAATTGATCTATTTCTTCTCCCTTCCTGGTAGGCCAGTGTCTCCATTGAAAGCCATAAACAGGACCTAAATCACCATCTTCTTCTCCTTTAGCTAATCTTTCTTTCCATGCTTCAAATTCATCTGCCCATTCTTTAGTGTGCTTAGGAAATTTATCTTTAAGATTATTCGCACCTAAATATTTGTCAAAAGCATTAGCATCCCATATATGGACATTTCTATCAAACAGAGATTTAACACTTCTTTCTCCTCTTAATTTCCAAAACAATTCTTCAAAAGGCAATCTAGGATTCATGTTTTTTGTAGTTAATAAAGGAAATCCTTCTCTTAAATCATATCTTTCTTGCCATCCGGGAATTCCAAGAATATATTCTTCTGTTCTAGGCTCATATTGTACCTCACCGTTAACTAAAATTTCTTTTAAAAGTCTTTGAAATTGCTTCATAAAAGTAAAAATATTAAATTTATATTTAAACATTTATAGACTCTATAATCTATTTTCTTTTTCCCAAAGGAATTCTTGTATATTTCTTGCATTCCAAACAATAGATAACAACATGGTTTTTATTTATCCTTACCCTTGAATTAACACCGGGTTTTAAATAACTGTAACAATGCTTGCAAAATTGCCTTTTATACTTTTTAGGCATTTTTAATTGAACTTTCATAGCTATTTTTCTGGCTAATTCAACATACCTATTGCTTAATTTTTTATTTTTCTTAAAAATACTTTCAGCTTCTTCAAATAATTTTCTTATTCTCATTATTCCAATCTTAGCAGACATAGAATTATTTTAGATTTAGAATTATTTAAATGTATTCCACAATTTCCTGCCAGTTTCTAACTCTTGCAATTCCTTTAGGTTCTTCATTTCTATTAGCAGGGCTATCCATTAATAAAACCTCAATGCCTAAATCTCTGCATTCTTCAGCATAAACTACAGAATCCTCAATCATTACATAAGCACCTTTGCTTTTAGGATCGCTAAATCTTTTTAAATAATGGTTTGTTGCAAAATAAATCTGCCCTGTGAATGTTCCTGGAAAATATCTTTCTACATTTTCTTCAGTTATTCTTCTGCAGGATAAAACCCTTGAAGTAATAGCAACAAAACTATGTCCATTATCCCTCAATCTTATAACACCTTCAACAGCACCATCAACAGGTTTAATATCCTTGAACTCTTCTGTTTTCAAAAATTCGTCCATCCTTCTCCTTGTTTCTTCATCACCACAGCCAAATACCTCTCCTAATCTATAGGAATGAAAGTCTTTTTTTCTTAAATCAGTTCCATACTCTCTATTATGAAATTCCGCTATAGCAGGGATTAAATCAAGCAAAACATCATCTATATCTGAAGCAATTAACATACATTTTCGATTTCAGTAATCTTTAAATAAATTTAGTTAGTGAAATAAATATACCAAACACAATACAACTTATATACTGTAGAATATACATCTATATAAATAACAGGGTATACTATCACTACAGTATGTTGTTATTGACAAATTTTAAAACACAACATATTGTGGTACAATGAAATGTCCATTTTGTGACAGCAAAGAAACAAAAGTAGTAGATAAAAGAGACTCAGACGAGATTACAAGGCGAAGAAGAGAATGTTTGAACTGTAAAAAACGCTTCACAACCTACGAGAAAACAGACTCTCCACATCTTGTTATACTAAAAAAAGACCAGAGAAGGGAAAGTTTTGACAAAAACAAGCTTAAAACAGGGTTGTTAAAAGCATGCGAAAAACGCCCTGTTCCTGTAGAAAAGGTTGAGCAGGTAGCAGATAAGATCGAAGCTGAATTATTGCAGCTAAAAAGAAAAGAAATCCCTTCAACATTAATAGGCGAGAAAGTTATGAAGGAGCTAAAAAAAATAGATAAAGTCGCATACATAAGATTTGCGTCTGTTTATAGGGATTTCAAAGACGTTGATGATTTCAAAAAGGAAATAAAAGAATTAAAATGATAAAAATGAGAGGTGAAATGAATGCCTAAAGCATTATTAGATTATGAAACAACAAGAAGTTTAAGAGATATATTAGCAGGAGAAACTGATGGAAATTTAAATTTAAGTTCTAACGCATCTTTAGTATTTGATACTGTTTATAATGGTAGATTAGAAGATGGAACACACGAAACAATTCCTTATAGAATGGCCGCCGTAGCAATAGATGTTGCAAGTCAGGATTTAGTATACTTGCCAGAAAACATGCCTAAAGAACAAAAACTTAGACATGTAGAAGGGAAAGCCAGGAGCTATCTAGACTTATACACATCAAATAGATTTAGAGCAAACACACCAACAAATATTAACTTTGGAAGATGGAGAGCCAATTATGGAGATGATGGAGAGAGAACAGGTTATGTAATGAAAGATCAATTAGGGTCTGCTTGTTTTGTTATTCCTATTGAAGATACATTTGGAGAATCTGTTGAAAATCTTGAAGATGGAATTTTAGAAGCATGGGTTACTCAACAAATGCTTCATAAAGGCGGAGGGGGAACTGGGTTCTCTTTCGATTCTCTTAGACCAAAAGGGTCTATAATTGGTTACGATCCGCATGTAGACGGATTACATTCAATAAATTGGGATACAGATAGGGGGATATCTTCAGGATATGAATCCTTCCTTAATTTTTTCTTCAATCAAGCAACTGATGCTGTAAAACAAGGAAATTCTAGAAGAGGGGCGAATATGGGTATTCAAAGGATAGACCATATGGACTTCCTAGACCATGTCTATGCAAAATTTGGAAGAACAAGAGATAGATCAGAATATAGAATTAAGAATTTTAATTTAAGTCTAGCAGTAACAGATGAGTTTATGGAGGCAGCATTAGCAGGAGAAACTTATACTTTATATAATCCACACAGAGCAAGATTTAGGGAAATCCTTGGTGAGGATGCAGAATTAGTAAGAAAAGAAGATCTAGCAACTAGAGAGCAATTTGAAGCAATTATGGAGAGAAATTCAAGAAATCTATTCGCACCCGTTACAACACCAAATATGTATTTAGGAAATGATGGAGAAGAAGTGATAAATGCTTACAGTGGAGAAAGAATTGGTAGGGTAGTGAATGGGATAGTTCATATAGAAGCAACAAGAGTTTTAGATATAATTTCTCAATTATCTCACTCAAATGGAGAACCGGGAATGGTATTCCTAGATAGGATGAATGAATATAATCCTATTTTGTTTGATAAAGAGATTACTGCTACCAATCCCTGCGGAGAACAACCTTTAGAAGCATATACAGCTTGCAATTTAGGGTCTGTTAATGCAGGGAAATTCGTCAAGTGCGACACTTTTGAAACAAGGGATTCTATTAATCTAGAAGCTAGAATAATGGAAGATGAATTTACAAGAGTAGAGGAAAAACCCGATGGAGTGATTAGGGTCGTATATATGGATTGGGAGTCTTTGGAAGATACCATCGAAACTGCTATGTATTTTCTTGATGGAGTTATAGATAGATCAGATTTCCCTGGAGAAAAAATAACTAGGGCGGTTAAAGAAACTAGGAAAGTTGGTCTTGGTTATATGGGCGTTTGGGACGCTATGGTATTGATGAAATTAAGATATGGTTCAGAAGAATCATTCAAATTTGCTGAAGCATTAGCAAAAAGATTACATGACAAAGCAAATGAAGCATCAGAAAAAATGGCAGAGGAGAGGGGAGTATTTCCATTATGGGAAACAAGCTTCTATAACCCTGGATCTGATTTGTACAAATGGTTTATGTCAGACCCAAATACTATCATAGATAAACATAGGGGTTCAAGAGATCTAAGTAAAAAAGTAGAAAGAAATAGGAGAATGAGATATGGATTTAGGGCGAGAAATTCATACCAGACAACTGAAGCTCCAACAGGAACAATAAGAAGAACCTCTGGGGAAAGAGATGAAGAATTAGGTTTAGATAATCTTGCAATCTCTTCAGGAATAGAACCAATATATACTCTAATAGAACAATCAAATATAATGAACAGAAGCGTGGAAGATACATCCTGGGCAGCTGTGCAACTATTTAAGAGAGAAGGAATTTATTCTCCGGAATTAATGAAAGCAATAAGAGCAAATAAAGGAAGCGCCTTCATTTATAGCACAACCCCGCCAGAAATTGCAGAAGTTTTAAGAACAATTCCAGAAGACGTTAGAGATGTATTAGTTACAGCAGCGGGAGGGGATATTACAGATGATTCCTATGAAATAACAAATCACCAACATACAGGAATGTCTATAAGTTTCCAAAGATGGAATAGAAGTGCAAATAGCAAAACGAATAATCTACCTGCTTCAGCAACAACTAGAGATATGAGAGATGCATGGGTAGAATTATGGAAAGGTGGAGCAAAAGGAGGAACAATTTATGTGGATAGGAGTAGGAAATTCCAAATACTAAATACTGTAGTTGATGGAGAAAGAAATAAAGAAAAGAAAAGTGGATCAAGAAGACCTTTCTTGCAAAGATCAATAACACTTGAATTACCTTATACTTCTTCTACTCCAAAAGAAGGAGTTGGAGACATTGATTTTGATCCAGATAGATGTTTTACTACACTAACATTTAATGGAGTCAATGGTCATCTTACAGGTGTTTTCCAAAATATCCCAGAAACAGATCCTGAGAGACTTTCTGCAATTACTGATAGAAATATTGAAAGATCAAGAGCTCTGAAGAACGGTAGACCTTTAGATGATGTTATTGCAGATTTAGAAAAAATTAGGTACCAATCTGGAAGAACAGGAGTAGCAGTTGATGAGGCAGTAATGAATGGTTCTGATGAAAGGATGAGATTCCAGGTAGAAGGGGCAACAACTACAGAAAATGAGTTAAAAGCATTTTATGTTGCTAGGTTTTTGACAGTAGGAGGAACAAATCTGGACCCAGAATCCATAAATGAAAAAATTTTAATGTATGAATCTGGAGAAGTCACCTTAAGATCTATAATTAATACTAAAGGGAGATTGACTATAGAAGAGGGTAGTAATGGTAATCCTTCTATTCTTGGGGGGAACAAAGTGATAAAAGTACCAGAAGGCACACCTGTAAATCTTTGCCCAGAATGTGGTTAATTATATACTTTCTACCACAAAAATCCTTTTATATTTTCTTTATTTTTAATTATCAATGATAATAGGTATTACTGGAACATTAGGTGCAGGAAAAGGAACTG
>JAGVZL010000026.1 GCA_018302505.1 Candidatus Woesearchaeota archaeon
ATCAGTTAATTGGAAAGCTTATAGAGGAAATAAAACTCAGAAGATATTCACATCAGACTGAAAAGTCTTACATCTCTATTGCAAAAGACTTTCTGGCTTGTTTCTCATCCTGATTCTGTTAAGTTAAATAATGACTTGGGGAAATAAGCCAATTTTAGCTCTATTTTTATTTAGATAAAATCGCCTTTGTCGTTAGTGTATATTTGCTACAACATATATAATAAACTACAATCATTAATTAACTTAACAAAACCTGAGCTGTAAAGTTAACGTCAGGTAGGAAAAAGAAAGTTTATTAAAATACGCCTTATAATTGATAATCATGGAATTGGTAGATTTTATAGTCAAAGCTAAGAAACAGACTTATGCAAGTGGAAAACCCGCAAGAAAATTGGAAGATGGTTTTGAAGAATTTGTTTACGAAGAAGGGGGTTACAAATATAGAGATAAATATCATGCAGAGGATCCAAAACCATTCGGTGGAGAAGAGATTGTTTGGCAAAATGGGAAGGCTATTTGGATAATGAATTATTATGGGTATATGCTTTCTGATAATATAGATAGCAAAAGGGTTTATGGATTTCTTAGAAAGGCTATGAGTCTCGTAGATGAACAAAGACCTTTTAGAGGTCCTTCGCATTTGAAAGAAGGAGATTTTGAGTATATTGATGAGGGTAAAGGGACTCTGGATAATTTCAAAGGAACCGAAAGGATATTGTATAAAGGAGAAGATGTTTACAGGTTAGAGTATCATGGGGGAAGAGTACAATGACAAAGAGGTTGTTTATTATTCATGGTTGGAATTTTGATCCTAAAATGCATTGGTACCCATGGATTAAAAAAGAATTTGAAAAGAAGGGTTTTAAGGTTGAGGTCCCAGTAATGCCTAATACCTCAAAGCCAGAAATTAATGCTTGGGTTTCGCATTTAAAGAAGATTGTTGGCGAATTGAATGAGGATACTTACTTTATAGGACATAGTATAGGATGTCAAACAATAATGAGGTTCTTAGAAAAAGAAAATTATAATGGTAAAATTGGCAAAGTAATATTTGTAGCTGGTTGGTTTAAATTAGGCAATTTAGAAGATGAAGAAGTTAAAGAGATAGCTAACCCTTGGATAAATACGCCAATCAATTTTAATAAAGTTAAAGAAAAAATCAGCAATCTAACTGTATTTTTATCAAGTAATGAACCCTACAATTACATAGAAGAAAATAAAATGACTTTTGAAGAAAAACTAAAAGCTAAAGTGATTATACTAGATAATAAAGGACACTTCACAGAAGAAGATGGTGTAAATAAACTACCAGAAGTTTTGAAAGAAATTAATAATAACTTGGTAATAATGAAAACAATTTTGGTTGATGCTGTTGATGCTTTTGTCATTGAGGGCGAAGGTTCTTTTAAGATTTTTAAGGAAATGCACGATTTATTAGAGAAATTTCCAAATAGAAAAATCATTCTTACTGGAGCAAACGATGAACAATTCAAGAAGTTTGGGTTAGATAAAATGCCTTATGAAGTCTATACTTTGAAACACAATCCAGAAAAAACAGATCCAAAATATTTTGAAATAATGCTTAAGCATTTTGGTTTGAGTAAAGATAACGTTATCTATTTTGAGCATAATTCACAAGCTGTAAAAAGTGCAGAATCTATTGGTATAAAATCTTACCATTATGATCCTAAGAAAAAAGATCTGAAGGCTTTGAAAGAATTTCTTGATGAAAATTCTTCATAACGAAGACTTTCTAATCAAATCTAACCATCTGTTCTCTCCTAATTCTAAATTAACTCCTGCTCTTTCAGATGGTACTTCATCTGTTGTAGAATGATTTTCTATAAAGTTATGTTGTATTACTATCGCAGTCATAAGGATTGGTGCAGACCATAATGCCTTCAATCCTCTAAAGTCTATAACTCTATCTTTAATCTTCATGAAGACCGTTTCAATTCTGTAATTATGAATTTTTGTTGTTTGATAATTCTGAATTTTATGTTCTATTGTTAAACCGCCCATCTTATTAGAATAGAAGAGTTTTCTAAATGCTCTTGGATAGAAAACTCCTGCATCAGTTTGAATGTATTTTGGTTTTCTTTTACTTATTGCTTTTTTCAAAAACTCTTGAGCTTCAACAGGATTAGCAGACAAGCTATAATGAAATCCTGTGATTAGTCTTGTATCCCAATCAAGACAACACCAAAATCTATCTAACTTACCTTCTCTATTAACCATGGTTTCATCAGCATAGAAACTATCACCAAGGTTATAACCTTGTTTTTCTATGAACTTATGAACCATCAAAGTATATCTTCTAACCCAATCTAAAACAGAAACATGACTAATCTTATGATTAAGATGTCTTTTTAATTGATTTCTCATTTTTCTACTTGACAAATTAGAAACATACATGTCGATTGACATTGTAATTATTTCTGGTTTGTTTCTCATTCTGTAAAAACCATCATCATTTGTAAAATATTTATGACAATCCTTACAATAAAATTTCTGTATTTTTCCCCTATTCTCAGTTTTTCTAGTTCCTTCTCTTCGGAAATTCTGACTTTTACAATGCTTACATTTAATCTCTATTTTCATACATATATTAGGTACCTACTCTTTATATATCTTTCGGTACCTAATTAACTACTCCAAAGTTGGTACCTAAAAGTTTATATATAAGTCAACTATACTTTAGATTATGAAACTGCAAAAACAACTTTCTAGAAAGGTTGGAGGGGTGGAATATGCTAAATGGGTTTTAGTTATACCCCCAAATGTTATAGAAGAAAGCTGGTGGTCAAGAAATCTTAATTTTTTTGTTCAAAATTCCAGACGTTTACTTAACAGCTCAACAAAACCATTGCTTTAAATAGTACCAAATTAACATTCTGCGGTGATCAAATGAAAAAGAAAGCAATAAAAAAGAAAATTTGGAAGTATCAGGAGATTAAGAAAATAGCACTGGCATAGGCTTATTATATTTGTTTTGACTGTTGATTTTGCCCGTACTCAATCGTGCACTGTGGTTGCCAATTTTTTGCTTCTGTTCATACTTTCGCTTTGGGAAAATTTTGAGTTCTAATTGTTTAACAATAAATCGCTATAATATTTTGAAATCAAATCTCTTTGGGAAATTTTAAATAATCTCATGTAATAATTGCACTGCCCTAATAATTTACCTCTTCCAACGCTTGGAACTTTGTCTATTGCCTCAATCTCAACAAAAATTCCCAAATGTTTAACTCTGTCAATGTGAAATTTGATATTATCAATGAAATATACTTCTCTTTCTTTATCAACTTTAATCTGCCCTGAGAAACATTAAAGTAAGTGTCAATTTGGTGGTCAGCACCTTTAAAATCTGCATTTCTGGACTTTAAGATTTCTCTAACCAAATCCTAATTGCTTGATTTTGTTTTGATTTAAGTATCTATATGACTCATACAAATTTAATTGAGCTAAAACTTAAAAAGGATTCTAAAAACCAAGCCATGGTGGACATATTTTCCGATTACCATAGACTGCCCAGTAATTACGCCAAATTTTGGGATTTTCCTGCCAAACCGAAAAATAAAAACCCTTAAAAAGGATTAGTATTTGTAAAATCTAATGATTGCTTAAGTTCTAGGCAATAAATTAGGAGATAAAAACAATGAAAGGAAAAGTAAAATTTTTTAACAAAATGAAGGGTTTCGGTTTCGTAACCGGAGAAGATGGAAAGGACTATTTTGTGCACCAGAGCGATGTTGCGGAAGGCACGCTTTTAAGAGAAAACGATTCCGTGTCTTTCACACCTGCACAGAGCGACAGGGGAATGAAAGCTGAGAAGGTATCTCTGGCACAAGGAGATAATAGCGAAGACAGTGAAGAGGAATTTGAAGACAATGCCGATGAGGATGCTGAAGAAGGCGAAGAAGACAGCGGAGAGGAAGAGGAATAATTCTTTAAGCTTTCTTTTTTATTAAGAAACCACCATGAGTATAAAGAAGGGCGACAAAGTTAGAGTGGATTACGAAGGAAGTTTAGACGACGGGACTGTGTTCGACAGCTCAAGCCATGGTGATCATTCTCATCCAATAGAATTTGAGGCGGGATCCTGCCAGGTGATAAAGGGATTTGACAGCGCCGTCATTGGAATGAAGAAAGGCGAGAAAAAGGGGATAGTTCTGAAACCTGTGGATGCATACGGTGAAACAGACCCAATGGCCATCCAGAAGATTCCTAGAGAGCATCTGCCAAATGGGCCAGAGCCAAAGAAAGGAATGATGCTGGCTCTCAACACGCCTGACGGAAGGCAATTTCCTGCAACAATAAAAGAGGTTAATGAGAAAGAAATTGTGGTTGACATGAACCATCCTCTTGCGGGGAAAACTCTTCACTTCAAGATCAAGATCGTCGGGGTAAACGATTAATTCTATATTTTTACTTTTTTAATTAAAGCAGGACGGAGCTCTATTGCCCTTTTCATTTATAGCTGTTAAAAATATTTGAGGACAGAGAGAACCTTTGCATGCAGCATGTTTCATGTAGAGCCTGTTCCCCATTTCCACTGTTGATCCTTAGTTATCCCATGAATCGGCTGCTGGACATTTGGACTGCCATTCACAATCTCAGCTGAATCTGCATTCATTTCACTTATTGCCTCTTGGGACAAAACTTTGCTTAACAGGCATACTGCCAGCAATTTTCTTCTTGCCATTCTTGAATTCAGGATGCACGGGGAAACAGCGGCATGGCCTGGGCCCCACCTTGTGTATACTGCACGAATAGTCTTCATTAAGATACCGGCATCTTGCATCTTTGCTATTCATCCCATAATGATCTTCGTCCACTTTAAGAAGATAATCTAAGCATCCTGCATCAAAAATCTTTTTCCTCTCAGATCTTGTAATGTCAACCCATCCCAATTTACGGCAATTGGCTCTGCATTTTTTATCTTCCATAATTAACCAAATTTCAAAAGGGGTATAATTTGATCCACGGCGTATGGAATATACATATTATCTGCAAATGCGAATCTTTTTATATTCCTATTTTCTGGCTAATACATGGCAGATGAGATAAGAATGCCTTCAGGGATTGGAGGCCTAGTAAGATACTTTGATGATATAAAGAGCAAAGTCACTATGAGCCCTGAATTCGTTCTGGTTCTGCTTGTTGCCGTAGTAATAGTAGAATATGCTTTGCATAACTTTATGACAAGAAAAGCGATTTATGGAAAAGCCTCATTTTGATGATGGACATTATATTTACTTTGTTACATCAAAAACATTTAAAAATAAGACAATATTTTGTTATTTGTTAAGAGAGGTTTAATATTATGGATTATTTTCAAATTCTTTCAATGCAGTTAGGTATTCCATTAGGAATCTTGATTGTGCTTATTATTTGGTCATTTGTATGGAAGCTTTTGGCATTATGGAAATCTGCTAGAAAAGGAAGTATAGTTTGGTTTATTATGCTTGCTCTAATAAACACAGCAGGAATTTTAGAAATATTATACCTCTTTATTTTCTCAGAAATGGGTAAGCCTAAAATAATAACAAGAGCAAAAAAATAAGATAACAAGATTTAAAAGGAAAGCAGGGCTGCTAAAATTATGACTCAATTAAGCCCAAGATTGTTGTTTAAAGAACTATAAAAAACTTTAATACAGGAAAATCCTTCTTATTATTATGAAATAAAACCTTTTTATATTGGGGGAGTTACAGAGCCAGCAGGTTTGAGTTTAAGTGTTTGTCTTTTGGGCAATAGAGTTTTAAGAACTCGTATTGCATTTAACCCACAAGATGAAACTCTTAATAATATAGAGTTTGGATATGGAAAAAAAACTGCACAAATTTTTGAATCTGTAAAAAGATTTTATGAAGCTAAAAAAATTTCTCATTTTTCATCCAGGCTATAGCTTCAATATTTTTTGAACTAATCGTTTTGTTTATAAATGCTGTTTCATTATGTTTTTTATGGAAGAAAAAAAATTCCTTTTAATATCCATGGATGATGAAAAAGCAAAAGCACTTGCAGATGTGCTCGGAAGCAAAACATGCAAAAAAATAATAGATCTTCTTGCTGAAACAAAAGACGCAAGTGAAAAAGATATTGCCGAAACATTAACTGCTCCCATTAATACCATAGAATATAATCTAAATAAACTTTTAAATGCCGGCATTATAGAAAAAGCAAAAGCTCATTTTTGGAGTACAAAAGGGAAAAAAATTGTTTTATACAAACTCTCAAACAAGTCAATTATTATCTCTTCAAAACCCATGTCTAAAGTTTCTTTAAAGTTAAAGGCAATTCTACCAACAATTATTATATCTGCCATAGGAACTTTTTTAGTTAAATTTTATGTTTCATCAAAAGATTATAGCAGTAATATAACTAAATCTGCTATTAATATAGAAGAAGTAACCTCCAGTTTAGCCCAAGCTCCCATTGAATCAGTACAAGGGAATTTATTTTTTACTTCTGTTTCCCCAGCATGGACATGGTTTTTAATAGGAGCACTTTTCGCATTAATTGTGTACTCAATATTAAATTGGAGAAAATTGTAAAATGATTAATAAAAAAAATCTTAAACCAAACATTTGGAATATTATCTTATTTATTATGCTTTTAATAATCTTGGTATTCTTGCCTATAATTCCAGTAAAAATTAATGTTCAATGCATTAAAGCCCCATGTTATCCAGTTAATTCTTTAACTTCATTTTATAGTTTAATAACCAACTCGAATAAGTTAGTTGTCCCAACAATAATTACTTATATTTCAATTGCTACTGAAATTTTAATGATTTATCTCATATCATCGATATTGTCACTGACATTAATAAAAATTGTAAGGAGGTAAAAAAATGCAAAAAGATAAACGCGGTAAAATGGAAAAATCAGTCGCAATAACATTAATCATTGTTCTTGGGATTGTTTTTGTAGCATTCCTAGGTTTTTTAGTTTTTAATAATTTAAATCCTTCAATAACAAACACTGTTTCAGTAAATGGGCAGTCTTCCATTGATGTAACTCCTGATTTAGTAACAGTATATTTTAATGTTGAAACAAAAGCAGATACAGCACAAGAAGCTAAAGATAAAAATGCAGAGATTGTTGATAGTGTAATAACAGAGCTTATAAAAGAAAGATTTGAAAGAAAGCAAATAGAAACCCAAAATTTTAACATTTACCCAAATTATGACTGGAATAATGGAAACCAGAAGATTACAGGGTATACTGCAACTCACTCATTAAAAGTCGAACTTTCAACAGAAGATGCAGATAAAATAGGGGATGTAATCGATGCCGGAGTTGATGCAGGAGCAAACATTAATTACATAAATTTTGAACTAAGCCAGGAAAAACAAAATCAGTATAAAGCAGAAGCAGTAAAACTTGCTTCAGAAGACGCAAGAATTAAAGCAGAAGCAATAGCAGAAGGTTTAAACAAAAAACTTGGAGCATTGGTTTCAGTTTCAGATAACAGCTTTGATTATTATCCTTGGCCAATATACCAGGCAAGAGCTGATTCAGGAATTGCAATTGCAGAAGAGGCTAAAGTTGCAACAACAAACATTCAGCCAGGCGAACAAACAATCTCGGCGCAAGTCACAGCAATTTTCAAGCTAAGGTAAAATTTTTTTATTTTTTTATATATTTTTCTCTTACTGCATTTTTTATGATTTTTTTGTATAATAAAGCCGATAAGATGCTAATATTACTCATTATTCTAAAAAAGATAAGTAAGAAGACATTAAGCAAAAAATAAGGCAGTAATTTCCTTTATCAATAACATTTTTATACATTCTATTCTTTTTCCATGCATGAAAAAAGAGGCAGTAAGTAGTAAAAATAAAAGAGGTTTATCCCAGGTTATAGCAATTACAATTATCATCCTGCTTTCCTTATTTGCTGTTTCAATCTTATGGCTGGCAACTAAAACATTAATAGATAGGTACAATGTTGGGCAAACACAAGAATTCCTAAACTGCATTCAAGGCGCAAATATACAGATTTCAGATGCCTGCAAGCAAAACAACTTGCTTAAAATTACAATTAAGAACAAAAGAGATTTAATCCTCGGAGATTTTTTTCTTGTTGATATAACTTTTAATAATGGTTCTGTGCAGAGAATTCCAACTCCTTACCATACTTATGTAGGTGCATATAAAACAGAGCCAATTTATATCCCTTATAAGCAGGATATTGCAAAAATAAAAGTAATTCCAAAAATAGAAGAACAGGTTTATCTTTGCCCAAATGAAGCTCCTGAATATAAAGGTGGTATTAATGATTGTGCTTAATGATAGCAGGTTAAATTTGATATAAAATGATGGATGGATATAAAAAAAGAGTGTTAAACTTAAATAATAATATACTAAGAGTAAATAATAACTGCAAGTCTAAGTTAATTTTTATTACCTTTTTATCATTAACAATCTTCCTAATCAATGTAATTTCTGCAGAAATCACGATAATATCCCCTGCTGTTGTTTATCCAGGAGATATAATAACAATCACTGTTTCTCCAACAAAATTAGGTTTTTACAACATAATTTATGTGTATAAAGATGCAACATTAGTTGATTTAATTAATGTCCCATGTGCAACAATCTGCAAAAAAAGGCAGGTAGTTTCATATGTTGTGCCTGCAAATTTTCTCGGCGATTATTATTTCGCAACATTTGATTATGCAACAAATAATTATGAATTACGGAGTTAATACGCTCATCACTCCAGAACAAGGAGCTAACGCAGGCATCACAATTGACACGCAGTTAAAAGCAAGCAACTGCCAAACCTACATTGTTAATGCATACTTGTGCAATTCAACAATTTCTGCTTTTTGCAGCAGTGCCAACTATACAATAAAAATTCCTTTACAGCTTAAAAGCCAAACCGGAAAAAATTGCAGGTTTGGTTATCAGGGCATGGATTATTTTCCTTTTTATCAGCCAGGGGATAACTGGAAACTTTATGTTAAATCAGGAATTTTGTCAATTGAAACAATTTTTGACTATGCTTCATTAGCTGCAATTTCTTATCCAAGTGTAATTGATTTTGGGCAGTTAAATGCAAGGCAGTGGAATATTGGTGTGCCTTCAAGCGGGTTGGATTTAATTAATCACGGAAATGTTCCTGTTTTATTAGAATGGACTTCTTCAGGGTTTACTTGCATTGAGCCTATAACCTGCACAGATTTTTGGCCAACTTTTGAAAACTCAACAGGAGAAAACACTTTTCAGATTGACGACGATGAATTTTTCCTTGAGCCTGTTCAAGATGAAACAGGCATTGCACCAGCGTTTATAACAAACTATCAGCCTGATTATTTCCCTCAAAACCAACTTGCTTTATGCATCTCATCAATTTGCCTTGATGGGGTTGGTGAGAGATATAAAACTTACTTTAATTTGAAAATTCCAGAAATTCAGAGGGGAAGTTACGAGGGGGATGTTATTTTGACAATATCTTGAAAATTTATTGTTAAACAATTTTTTTTGGATAAAGTTTGATAATTAAACGGAATAAACTTAACCTAAATTATAAAGATTACATATCTTATTCATTAATCGTTAAAACATCTTTTTCAAATTTATCAATATCAATTATGGATAATTCCCTTAATTAGGGCATTTGTTTTGGGAATTTTCCAGATAGATAATTCTGAAAAGAAAGTGTTACGATTAACAGAATTATCTATAATCATCATTTTAAACTGAAATAAAATTTAAATATGCCAGTTAATTAACTATTTAGGAGATTAAATTAATGAACCCCATAAAAGTTTTGGCACCCAAACTTTTAAAAATTAGAAAATCTTCATAAAATAGTATGGATAAAAAAGGGGCAGTGAAAAAAGCGCTAATTCCAGCTGTAATTATTCTCATAATTTTTATGTCTTACTTTGTTATGTCAGCTACAAAAGGAAGGTTTGTTATTGGCAATGAACCACCATATGTTGTTGCAGATACTTTTGCGGTAAAAGATGGGCCAGCTGCTGGAAATTGGGATAATTCAGTTATAATTGACACCCACGATAAAAACACAAAAT
>JAGVZL010000027.1 GCA_018302505.1 Candidatus Woesearchaeota archaeon
GATGGAATAAAAATTGAATTCAAAGGAAAGAAGGTGGATAATGAAAGTTTAAAGAAAATAGCTGAAGAATTAAAAATAAATAAAGTTTCTGAGATTGTTAAAGAAAAAGTGGAAGAAATAAAACCAAAAATTGCGAAAGTCACTAATTTTTTTAGAAGGACTCCTTAAAATAAATAATTTATAGGGTTTCCGAAAATTAAAGCGGTTAAAGTTCCTATTATGAAAGAGGGTGTGAAAACCAATCCTTTTTTAATTTCCACATTTTTTATTTTATATTTTTTAAGAATCAAAATATCTTTTTTTGTTACTCCGTATTCCGGCTTTTTTAAAATTAACTTGTTTTTATAATAAATATCTTTGGTTAACCAATCCCCTTCTAATAATTTCGATGGAGAGATTAAAGTATACATACAACTTTTTTCAACAGATTTTACAAATATCCAGATATATAAGAAAACTAAGATTGACACAGCTCCTGCAAATAAAAATATTTTTGTTAGTATGCTTCCCATTACGAATGCAAGAATTATCAATAATATGGATAGGACTAAGATTACTTTTCTAGGATTTTTTGTGTGCTCTAAATATTTTTTATACTCTTTTAGAAATTCTTTTTTATGTTTTAAACTTGAATAAATTATAAACATGAAACTGTAAATGGCCCCTACAAGCAATATGTTAATGAAAATTGTGATTGGAAAATAAAAATTATCCAGTTTTGGAGAAAAGAAATCTAAAATATTCTGCGGATAAGTTGCGAAGATAACAGATACTGCCATTAATAATTTTGTGTCCCCTCCTCCCCATTGCTTTGTGTAATACATCAAATTACTGACTAAGAAAAAAATACCAAAGGTGATTAATGCGGTGGATGTGTAGGTTATATCCTTGTTTACTATTGTATGAAGCATCCTTAAAGAAAATCCAGATATAATCAAAGAATAACTTAACCAGTCTGGGATTTCTGTGGTTTTAATATCTGAATAAGAAGCAATAATCAAACCCAAAAGACCTAAAATCAATAGGATCAAATCTATTATCATTATTTTATTAAAATGTTTTTTATTTAAATAGATATTGAAAAAGTTTATATATTACTTAAGTCTTAGTAGAGGTATGGGGGTTAACAAAGTGGATCATAAATTAAAAATAATTGTAGGATTGAGTTTTGCTTTGGTAGTTTTATTAATGTTTGTCGGTGCGACTACTTATAATAATAAACAAGCTAGCATATACAATCAAGGATTGCAAGATGGAGCTTTGTTGCAGCAGAGAAATATGATACAGACGGTGCAGGCTACTGGTTTCTATTCTATTAATCTTGTTGATGAATCTGGAAATCCTTTGAGAGTTGTTTTAGCTCCAGTTCAACCGCAACAACAAGCACAACAATAAATTTTTTCTTTTTTATAAATTTTTTAGAAAGCTATCCAATTTATTCCTGAGCAGATATTAGTATATATGGGCCCTAATAAGAAGATGAATCCTATTACTAATAGAGAAGGGGCTATAGATATTATATAGTTCACTGTTTTATACCTCATTAAAAATCCTAAAATTAATGCTACTGGCACAGGGAAAGGCACTGGGAAAAAACCCCAAAATAATCCAATCAGAAACATAAAAAACATATTAAGAATTTTTATTATAGGCATTACCGGGGAGAATAAAATCAATGAAGCCCATAGGAATCCAACAACAATTCCCATAGTTATTGATATTGGTGTTGAAAGACCAAAGCTAAGTCCAAATAAGGAATCTGATGCAAAATCAATTAAAAAGGCAAGTAAGCCTATAATTACAGGACCAACTCTTTTAACTATAAGGGTTGTAATTCCTAATGCTATTATTACCATGAACCAATTACTTATGAAAAATTTTAGCAAAGAAGCACTAGTTCTTATTAATAATTCTAAACAAGTGTTCAATACCATGTAAAATGAAGGTTATTGTATCTTAATATTTATTTCGTAAAGTTTATAGCTAGTTTATATCTTATTATTACCCCAAGAAGCCAGAGATGAATTACTTGATAGAGAAGATGGGAAAACTAGGATTTCCCCAAGTTCGGAAAATGACATTAAGATATTATTTTCTAAATTTGTAGGGGATGTAAGCCCTCTAAAACAGTCTAAGGGGATAACACATACTATTGCAGGAGTTAATCTTTATAGCAATATTGAAAATGAGATTATTACTTTAGCTGAAGAACTTTTAATTATGAAAGGGACTTTTTCAGAAAATTTTCAAACTTTAGGTTTTCCATTGGATTATCCAAAAGGAGTTAAAAAAGCAGAATTATATACATTAATTGGAAATAGCGAAGGCAATTTAATTGTTGATTTAAACGGAAGACAGATTTTTAATGCTGATGTTCAATCAAATTCACAAGAATTAATTCAATTACCCCTTGCAGACTTGGAAGAAATAAACACAATTACTTTAAGTTCATCAGGCGGATTTTTATCTACAGGCAGGCATGAGCTAAAAGATATAAGGTTAAGAAAACAAGTTGAAGTTAAAAACAGGATGAGCGAGAGAACAATTTCTATTCCTGCTACAGAACTAAAAGATTTAGAAAAGGCTATCTTAAGTTTTTCAGTTTATTGCAGCCATGATGAGAATGATTTATTGAAAGTTCTAGTAAATGGAAATACTGTTTATTCTGATGTTCCATTCTGCAATTTAAGAAGAGTTGAGATTGAGGTTGATGAATCTTTTGCTAAAGATGGAGCTAATACACTTACATTTGAAAGCGATGGGGATTATGTTATTGAAGAAGTTGAATGGCAGAGTTTGTTAAGAGGAGAGAGGGAAAGTGAATATGCGTTTAATATAGATGAAGAGGATTACACTAATGCAAGGAGAGGCATAAGCCACGTATTCCTTGTTTTTGAATTTGCTTTAAGTGATGAGAGAAAAATATTTGACTTCTATGTAAATGACAAGAAGTTTGAAATTAATACATTAAATGCAGATTATACGATTGAAATTTCTGACTTTTTGGAAGATGGTAATAATCTTATGAGGTTGAGACCTAGAAATAGTTTTGAGATAATAGATATGAGAGTAGAGCTCGAGTAAAATGGCTGATGAAACACCTAAAACTGCAAAACAGATTATTGGAGAAGGGTTTAGAGAAGGAGCTAAGCAAAGGATAACAAATTATGTTGGCGGATCTGGCGTGGGATCTTCAAACAATAATTATTCTGGTGGCGGGCATTATGGATTTGTTGTTATAGTTGCTTTATTTTTAGTTATTGTTTTACTTGGCGGACCTCTGTATGCAGAATGCAAAGGTTCTGGTTTTTGTGAGACTAGGCTTGAGCCCATAGTAGAACCTGTTGTGGAGACATTACAGGATACTTTTGGTTTTGTTGGAAAACAAGCTCAACAGACAAAAGCGATAATTTCAGGAGAACAGACATTTAGCTGGACTTCTGATGTGGATAATAGAGAAAGAAGCGGAGTTTGGTTCGATAATGAAAGAGCTTATGGTATAAATTTAGGAGAAAGAGAGGATAGAACCTTAAGTGTTTTAGGCAGTGAGTTTGGGGCAATTACTGATATTGTTGTCGGCAAGATGGATGAGAATATTAAGGAATTAGAAGGAGAATTAAGCTGCAGTTTAGATGATATAAATGGAAAGTTTAGAGGGGTTATTGGAGAATTAGATACTAATAAAATTAAATTATTTCCTCCTTCAGAAACAGAAAAAATTAGTATTCATGGACCTTATGATTGTGTATTTACTCAAGGACAAATAAGAGAGAAAGCTGGTTTAATAAGAACGATTGAAGGAAAACCTTATTTTTCAAAAGATATTCTTTTTAATTTAACTTATTCTTTAAGTCCGACTGTATCTCTGCCTGTGTTTGTTATACCTGATGGAGAAATATATGATGGTTATAGAGGTAAATTGGGGGATGCATTTGAGGAACTTGCTGGAGGAAGTTATGAAGAATATTCTAGGGGAGTTAATTCGAAAGTGCAATACGATACTGAAGTACAGGCAGTTTTGCAAATAATTAATCAACCAATCCTTCCTGATGAAGGTGCGTTAATAGGAATACAATTTAAAAATAAAGATATTAAAAATATGGCAAGAATAAATAAATTTAATTTTACCCTTCCTAATGGGCTAAGCATAAGCGGAGGTGCTAAAATAGATCCTCCTAGTGGCGGAACTTGCGATTGGTTTGATGAAATCACAGGTGCTGAAAATTCTTATGAATTCAATTTAAATCATCCTGATGTAATTAGTGACCTTAAAGATTTGAATAGAGGAACAGGAGAGACAAGACCATTCTTATGCAAATTAAGGGTTGAGGGATCTGTTTTGAGAGATGTCGATTTATTAAAATTGGGAGATGTAGAAGGAACATTAGTATATAGTTACACTATTAACGAGATTGTTAAAATAAGCAATTAGAAAGATTTTTATATATTCTATAACATAAATCCAATTATATGTTTAAGTATAAAGAGGTAATTATTATCTTAGTAGTGATATTTATAGCTGGCTGTGCAAGCACTGGCGGAAGTTCTTTTTTTAACAGAGATAAAAATAGCGGGTTTGAAGAAGAAATTATTTTTGAAGGAATTAATGGTTTAGAGCTAGCTTTTTTAGAAGGAGCTCCACCAAAAGAAGTTTATCAGAATAGCCCTTTTGATATTGTTCTTGAGATGCATAATAATGGAGCATTAGATATTGTTAAAGGCACTGCTAAATTAGGGATTTCTTTATTATTTGATGTAGATGATACTACAAAATCTTTCCAGACAATAATGGGCAAAGAAAATTTTCAATTAGGAGAAACTGCTCAAATAAGATGGGACGGGATTGATTTGAAAAGGACCGCTATTAGGAAAGATTCTACTGAAAACATTAATGTTCAGGTTTGTTATGAGGGAGGGACTTTAGCTCAACCAGAAGTTTGCGTAAGACCAAGACCTGGAAAGCCTGGAGTGTTAGATGGAGGATGCACAGTTGGAGAGAAATCTGTTTCTGGTGGACAAGGTGGACCTATTGCTATTACTAAAATTTTAGATAATGATGTGAGAGAACAAGGAGATTCTAATGTTATTACATTTAGAATTCAAGTTGAAAATGTTGGCGGAGGGGATGTAATTAATAAAGGAGAAGTTGATGACTGTAAGCTTTCAGCTAGGGATAAACAAGAAGCGAGAATAGATATTCAGGTAGGCTGGTTAGACGGTACTGAATTTGAATGCAATAGAAATACTGATGGAAAATTGGTTATGAATAATGGAAAAGGGCTTATCACATGTGTAAGTTCAGCGGTTCCTAATGATCAGCATTATTCGACACCTTTAAATATTAAAATGAATTACGGGTATGTAGATAGTATAAAAACCAGTCTTACGGTTAAAAAAGATGCATTTATTAGTTAAAAAGGAGGAAAAAAAATGAGGAAATATTTTCTTGTAGTTTTATTATTAGCTGTTACTTTATTGATAAGTGGTCAACAAGGTTGTACTACAGGTGGTTCTGATAATGCAGGAGCTGGACCTTATGTTGGCGGGAATGATGGGTTGGAGATTGCTTTTTTAGATGATGCTCCACCATTAAGTGGAAATTTTCAAGGTGATCCGATTCCATTAGAAGTTGAATTAATAAATCATGGTGAAACAGAGATTGCTTCGGGAGCCGCTGTCGTTAATTTAATTGGAACTGTTATGGGTGGTGCTTTTACTTTAACAAATACTGCCGGGCAACAAAGTAATTTAGGAATTATTGATAGAGTTAGAGATAGTTCTGATGTTCCAGATTCTGATTTTGTAAGTTTAGGGACAGCAATATTGAAAGATAGTGAACCTATAGGTCCAAGCTGGAGTCCTAATGTAAGGGCACAAGTTTGTTATCCTTATTCAACATCTTTACAAATAGATGATTTATGTATTCCAGGTGAGAGGAGTGAAACAGGAACTGTTGAATGCGAGATAGATAGTGCTGAAAATTTAATAGATAAAGGAGATGTATCCGGAGCGCCTGTTACCGTTACTAGTTTGGTAGAAGGAAGAACTGGAACTGGTGTGAGAGTTACTTTAGATGTTGAAAATGCTGGTGGCGGCACTGTAATAAACGTTCCTTGCAGCACTTCGACTAATGTTGCTTTAGATGATAGAGATTTATTTACAGTAACTGTTCCTACTGGATATAGTTGTTTATTTAGCGATGGAAGCAGTGGAAGTACAGGAACTGTTAAATTAAGGTCTAATAAGGGAAGATTAAGATGTACAGATGATATCGGCGGTACAGGAAGATCTTATACAGACAGATTTACTGCAACTTTAACTTATAATTATGTTGAAGAAACTGGAAAGACAGTTTTGATACAAAGCCAAACTGCGAATCTATAGTTTTTTAAACTTTTTCTCTTTTCTTTTTTATTTATGAATATAATTTCGGATTTACAATTACATAGTAGGTTTGCAAGAGCTTGCAGTAAAAATACTACTTTAGATAAATTAGAGAAATATGCTAGGATAAAAGGGATTAATCTTTTGAGCACTGGCGATTTTCAACACCCTATTTGGAATTCTGAGATTAAAAATAATTTAAAAGAAGATGACAATGGAGTTTTATGGAGTAAGAATAAATTTCCTTTTATTTGGGGAAGTGAAATTAGCTTAATGTATTCTGATAATGGGAGGAGGGCAGTTCATTTACTCATGTTTGCTCCAAATGGAGAGACTGCTGATCAAATGACTGAAGCGTTAGGAAAAAAAGGTAGATTGGACTATGATGGAAGACCGATATTTGGAATGACGAGCCCGGAATTCGTTGAGCTAATGAAAGAGATAGATGATAAGATAGAGATTATTCCAGCTCACTGTATGACTAGCTTTTTTGGGTGCTTTGGATCAAAATCCGGGTTTGATTCTTTGAAGGATTGCTTTAAGGATAAAGTAAATAAAATTTATGCAATTGAATCAGGAATGAGTGCTAATCCTTCTATGCTATGGAGATTAAAAGAAAATGTAAACATTGTAAGTTTTAGTGATGCTCATTCTTTTTGGCCACATCGCCTTGGTAGAGAGGCTACAGTTTTTGATGTTAATGAGTTAAGTTATGATAATATATTAAAATCTATTAGAACTGGTAATGGTTTGAAAAGTACTGTTGAGACAAAACCGGAATATGGCAAATATCACTTGGATGGCCATAGAAATTGTGATTTTAGTTGCGATTTTGAGGAAAGTAAAAAACTAAATAAAATCTGCCCAAAATGTGAGAAAGAATTGACTATAGGTGTAGAATATAGAATTGAAGAATTAGCCAAAGAACAAGAAGGCTATAAACCAGAGAATGCAAGACCCTTTGTTGAAGTCATTCCCTTACACGAGTTAATAGCAGTTATTTATGACATTAAACAATTAAGTTCTAAGAAAGTATGGGGAATTTATAATTTGTTAATTGAAAAATTTGGAAATGAATTCAATGTTTTATTGAATGTTAATTTTGATGACTTGAAAAAAATTGTACATGAGAAATTAGCAAAGGTTATAATTTTAAATAGAGAAGGAAAATTAAAGATTAAACCTGGTTACGATGGAGTTTACGGTGTTATTGAATTAAGTGAAAAAGATAAAATTAAAATACAGAAAAGTTTG
>JAGVZL010000029.1 GCA_018302505.1 Candidatus Woesearchaeota archaeon
GGAAAAACTTCTGTTCTTCTTGGCATTGAATTTGCTTTATTTGGGCTTCAGCCAGGGCAAAAAGGTTCCTCTATTCTGAGAAATGGCCAGAAAAATGGAGGGGTAAATATAGAAATTGAAGTGGATGGAAAAGAAATAATCATAGAAAGAACCCTGAAAAAAGCCAAAACAATTTCACAGGATTATTGTTCAATCTCCATAAATAATGAAAAACAGGAAATTTCTGTGACAGAGCTTAAAAGCAGGGTTCTTGAATTATTAAATTATCCAAGAGAATTCTCTAAAAAACAAAACCTCCTCTATAAATTTACTGTCTATACCCCACAGGAGGAAATGAAGCAGATTATACTGCAGGATCCTGAAACAAGAATAAATACTCTGAGGCATGTTTTTGGAATAGACAAATATAAGAAGGTTCTTGAAAATGCAGCTGTTTTAATTTCAAAAGTCAGGGAGGAAAAGAGGATAAAAGAAGCAATTACACTTAATCTGGAGCAGGATAAATTAGGAATAGTCTCTAAAGAAAACGAGCTTGAGGAAAAATATCTCAATTTATCTTCTGTAGAAAAAGAATTATTTTTAAAAACAGAAAACAGGGAACTTGCTCAGGAGGAAAAAGATGAGATTTTTAAGAAAATAGAGGAGAAAACAAAGCTTCATCAGGAGATTGAAAAGACAAAATTCCTTATTTCAACAAAAAACGACACATTCTTCAGCAATTCCAAGATGATAGACCAGCTAAAAATTCAGATACAGGAATTAGAAAAATTCAAATTTGATGAGAATAAAATTGTTGAATTTGAAAAAGAGATATTTTCCTTTAAGATAATAAAACAGGAATTAATAGACAAAAATCTCTATATCTCAAGCCAGATACATTCTTTGAATAATAGGAATCAGGAGAATGAGAAAATAAAAGAAAAATTAAAGCAAATAGAGGTTTGCCCAACTTGCTTGCAGGATGTGGATCCAGTCTATAAAACCAATGTTATTAATAAAGTTGATTCAGATATTTCAGAGAACTTAAACAAGATTAAGGAATTAAATCTTGAAAAAACAGATTTTCAGAAAAAAATCAATGAGCTGGATTATAATATTTCTTTGGAAGAAAAGAGAATACAGGAATTAAGAATTTTAAAAGTGAGACTTCAGGGAATCCAGGAAAAGCAGGAAAATCTGGAAATCTTGGAGAAATCCAATTATCTTCTTTTAAAAGATCTTGAGATTCTGGATGGGCAATTAAATATGCTCAGAAAATCAATTTTTGAATTAAATAAATTTGATAACCTTTTTGAGGAGAAATCAAAAATGCTTAATGAAGCCCTGAAATATGAGAAATTAGCAGAAATAAAAGTGGCAGAATTAAAAAGAGAAATAGAAGTCTTTTCAAGGCAAATAGAAGAAATGAAAGAGAGGATGAAAAAAACAGAAAAGATAAAAGAGCAGTCTAATTATCTTTCTGATCTGGAAGAATGGCTTGCAAAAAAGTTTATTCCTATAATGTCAATTGTTGAGAAAAATGTTCTCACTAAATTAAAAGCAGAATTCTCAGAATTGTTTTCTGAATGGTTTTCCATGCTTGTTTCAGATTCCTTTAATGTCTGGCTTGGGGATGATTTCACACCAATAGTTGAACAGCAGGATTATGAGATTGATTATGCTTATCTTTCAGGAGGAGAAAGAACAGCAATAGCCCTTGCATACAGGCTTGCTTTAAACCAGGTTATTAATTCTTTTTTAAGCAAAATAAAAACAAAGGATTTGGTTATTCTTGATGAGCCAACAGACGGGTTTTCAGATCAGCAATTGGATAAAATGAGGAATGTATTGGAGCAATTGAATGTTTCACAACTAATAATTGTAAGCCACGAGCAGAAAATAGAAAGTTTTGTGGAAAATGTAATTAAGTTCAGAAAGGAAAATGGAGTTACACGAATAGAGATTTGAATAAAATTAAAAAATCCCTAAACCAAAAAGTTTATAAACTTTGTATGTATATGGGATGTATACTAAATGCATCTCAAGTGATAAATGGAAAATAATATAATTTCTGCAAGAGTTGAACTGAATAATTATGCCAACAGAGTTTTAGGGGTAATAAAAATGAAATTTGGATTAAGAGATAAATCTGAAGCATTAAACAAATTTATTGAAATGTATGGGGATGAATTTATTGAAAAAGAAGCAAATGATGAATATGTAAAAAAGGTAATTCTTATCTCAGATAATCATTTTAAGAAATATGGAAAGAGAAAAATGTCTCTTCAGGAATTAAACAAACTCTGTGAGGAATAAATGTTTGATTTTGATATTTCTGATGAATTAAAATTTATTATTAAAAAACTCTCAAGGAAAGATAAAAAGAAAGTAGATATAATAAATAAGAAGATTAGGGAAATTATAAACTGCGATTACAACTTAATTAATCACTATAAAAACCTAAAATATGATTTAAAAGAATTCAAAAGAGTTCACATAGATAAGAATTTTGTTTTAACATTTAAAGTTGATTTGCAGAATAATTTCATACTCTTTACTGATTTTGACCATCATGATAAAATATACAAATAAACATCTGAACCGTACATTGGTGCATAAGCGGTTGGTAATTTTGTTATGATTTATTTATTTATTTGCCATTTTAATCAACTCCAGCCATTTATTTTCAGAATTAAGTTTCAATTCAGGAATGGCAAGTTCATAAGGACATCTTTTGAGTGACTGATGTTTTCTTATGAAATTGTAAAATATTTCATAACCTTTCATTATAGCATTTGCACTTTCAACTGAACCATGAAACCCTCTAAAAGTTTTTGTTCTCTCACGAATTGAATTATGCAACCTTTCAATTATAATGTTAAAGCCCTCGCCTTTTGAAGCATTAACCTGATTATGAATAACGTTGAGTTTATGAGTTCTATTTAAAAATCCATAAACTTTCTTAATTGCATTTGGATAAGCAAGAAGTCCGTCAGAAGTTACAACTTTGACCTGCTCTCCCGTCTTTTGTTTTGCTCTTGATAAAACAAATTTCAACTCTTTCTGTTCCCTTGCTTTGACATATTCAGAGAAAATCATAAATCTTGTTTTGCTGTCAATACAATCAATAAACCAATTTTTATCAATACCTTTTCTATTATAAAATTTTCTTCTATGATATTCCATTTCATCAATTTGAATTTCTTTTCCAATATTGAGATGAAAATTGTTTGTAAACTTTGAAATCATTATTGAATATTTTCTAATCCATCTTAAAACAGAAGTGTGGTCTGAATTGTGAGGATAAAATGCTTTGAAATGTTCCTGAACCTTTCTTGTTGAAATTCCTCTATAAAACAAATCCAAAGCACAGGTTATTTTCTTTGGATGATTTCTCATTCTGAAAAATCCTTCATTAACTGTAAATGTTTTATTACAATCATTACATTTATATCTCTGGATAATTCCTCTATTTTGAGTTTTTCTTTTTGTCCATTTGATTATATTTTTGTTTTTACAATTAGGACAACAAATTTTATTAATGCTTTTTTGTTCTCTTATTTGTTTCATTTTATTTAGCGATAGGGTGAAACAGAGGGCTTTATGCCCTCTTTATTATTACTTAATTAGGTATAACTTATATAAGTAAGGAAAATATATAAACTTTTCGGTAATAAAGTTATTACTACAAAGGTATTACCTAAAAAAGTAAGATTTATAAATTATAAAAGTATGTATATTAGTATGGGAGAAATTATAATTAAAACAGAGGGTTATAAATGTGAAAGATGTGGGCATGAATGGGTTCCTAGAAATAAAGAAGAAAGCCCAATAATTTGCCCAAAATGTAAGACTCCTTATTGGAATAAACCCAAGAAGAGAAAATAAAATGGTAAATAAAAAAATTAATATTTCAAATAAAAAAATATGTAAATGTAACAATAATCATATTAACTGTTTAACTCCAAAAGAATGGATGAAACATCAAGTTGCCCTATGGGAGTTTTCTTATGAAAAAAGAGATATTAGAGATAGAGATATACATCCTGCTGTTTTTCCTATAGCTTTACCAACTAAATGTATCCAATTGTTTACTCATAAAGGAGAATTAGTATTAGACCCTTTTTGTGGTGTTGGAACAACTTTATTAGCAGCAAAAGATTTAGAAAGAAATGCTGTAGGTTTTGACTTAAATGAAAAATATATAAAATTTACAAAAAATAGATTATCACAACAAAAATTACAAAAAAATAATACCCAACAAATAGCTATATGCGATGATTCAAACAATATTTCAAAACATTTAGAAAAAGAATCTGTTTCATTATGTGTTACTTCTCCGCCATATGCAAATATGCTTAATCGTCCAAGATTAAATAAAAGTTTGAGAGGCAAATCAAGAATTAATAAACACTATAAGACAATCCAACAATATTCAGATGACCCTAGAGATTTAGGAACGATGGAACCTAAAAAATTTGCAAAAGAAATGAGTAAAATTTACAAAGAAATACTTCCATTATTAAAACCAAAGGCACATTGTGTGATTAATATAACAGATCTTTGGCAAGATAATCAGAGAACCCCTCTCCATATGTATATTATTGATGAATTAGAAAAAGTTGGTTATAAACTAAGGAATATTATTATTTGGGATAGACGAAATCTTGTTAACGGAGCAGGAATTTTTGGATGGCCAAGTAATTTTATAACATTAGGAACAACTTTTGAATATATATTAGATTTTTGGAAACCTGCAGATAAAAAATAATAATCTTTAAATTTCTGATACTTTGAATACCTGCCTTATTTTATTTTTTCTTATTCTAAATCCAGAACCATGGTCATGGGTTTTGCCTTTATTTTTCCCACTTCTATAGGCCCCTATTCTAATATCATAAAATATATCTCCGTCTTTAATTGCTTTTAGAAATCTATCAAAGGTTAATCCTGTTAATAATATTGCTTTTTCAAAATGAAAGAATTCTTTTACATTTTCTTTCTTAATTTTAGCTGTAACGAATGCGATATTTTTACATTTCTTTTCTATTATTTCCTTTAAATCTTTAAAAGTGTAATAACATTCAAAATCTATAATGGTATCACTTTTTAAGTCTTTAATTAAAATATATATCTTTTCTTCTTTATCATTTATATCTAACTTAAACCCATACCTTCCAAGAAAGGTATTAAACTTATCTCCAGGAATAGTAGTATGTAATATTTTCTGACCTTTATCATCTTTACCAAACTTCAATCTTAATATAGTATTAGCTTGTGGGGGATGAGAAGGAGCTTTTGTGAATAAGGTTACCATACTCTGTGAAAGTTCTCTTGATGATTTTAGCTCTAATTCATCTAAGTAATCTACTTCTTGTTTATTATTCTCAACTACATTAACAAGGTCTTCAAAGGTTTTTCCTATTCCTGTATTATGAGACCTATGAGACTCAATAAAACCAGCTTTTCTTACCTTTTCAAAATCTTCTTTGAATTCTTGTAGTATTTTAACCATTTGCTATAAGAGGTTAGAATATCTTATTTATAAAAACCTATCGAAAACTCCCGCTTACTTAACAATGCAGTCGGCTCTGTCCTGAATCTAATTTTAAAAAAGAATATTAACCCATGAGCCGTTAGGCTTCATGGGGGAAGGAGTTGACCCTTCCATGGGAAAAGAGGAAAG
>JAGVZL010000015.1 GCA_018302505.1 Candidatus Woesearchaeota archaeon
ATTATTTTTTATTTACTTCTTAACAAACTTTTATATTTATCATGCTCTGTGTAAAGAATAAAGACATTTAGAGCAAATATTATCAAACCTGGAATGATAGTTTTTAAATCAAGGAATAGATGAAAAATAACGATATTGAAGCTTATTGGCATTAAAATAATTGCTCCAAGAGCTACATATCTTCTTGTTATGAACATTAAGCCGACGAGTATTTGTATTATCCCCATAATATAATTCATATAACCTGTATCCCCTAGTGCCTGAAGAAAAGCTAAGGCTTTAGGAAGATAAAAACCCGGCAATGGCAAGTTCATAAATGCCATAGTACCGAGTACTACTAGTATAATTCCGAAAACAAGACTAATGCTAAAAACGATTTTTTTATTCATATTAAAATATTAATTTTATCCATTTATAAATATTTTTAAATTTTTTAGTTAGTTTTATAAGTTAAAATTATGTAAATAAATGTATGATAGTTTTAGGAATTGAAAGCACTGCACATACATTTTCAGCAAGTGTTATTAAAGATAAAAAGATATTAAGCGAAGTCAGAGAGATGTATAAATCTGAAGATAATAAAGGAATTATACCTAACAAATGTGCTGAGTTTTTAAAAAAAGTAAAAGATAAAATAATTAATGAAGCTATTGAGAAAAGTAAAACTGATAAAATAGATTTGATTGCTTTTTCTCAAGGTCCTGGAATGCCTTTAAGTTTATACATCGGGTTTAATGCTGCTAAAGAATTATCTAAAAAATATAAAGTTCCATTAATAGGAGTAAATCATTTAGTGGCTCATTTAGAAATTGGAAAAATATTGACTAAATTAAAAGATCCTGTTTTTATTCTAGCTACTGGAGCGAATACCCAGATAATTGCTTTTGAGGGAGGAAAGTATAGGATTTTTGGAGAGGCATTGTCTATTGCAATTGGGAATACTTTAGATAAATTTGGGAGAGAGATTGGTATTGGTTTTCCTGCAGGCCCTAAGATCGAGGAATTAGCAAAAAAAGGAAAATATATAGAATTGCCTTATATTGTAAAGGGGATGGATGTTGAGTTTTCAGGTATTTTAACTAAAGTTGGACAATTATTTAAGAACGGAGAAACAAAAGAAGATTTATGCTTTAGTCTGCAGGAAACCTGTTTTGCTATGCTAACCGAGGTGGCTGAAAGAGCTATAGCCCATACAGGAAAAAAAGAATTATTATTAATTGGGGGAGTGGCTGCTAATAAACGATTTATTGAAATGTTAAAAATTATGTGCAAAGAAAGAGGATGTAAATTCGATGTTGTTCCTATTGAATATTCAGGAGACCAGGCAGCTATGATAGCACTTACAGGATTGTTAGGGTATAAAGCTAATAAGAAATATGATGTTTCAGATATTAAACCTAATTGGAGAATAGATCAAGTTGAGATAAAATATTAATTATAACAATTGCAAGAGGATTCATAAGCTACTTGCTGTTTTTTTCTTCTTAAAGAATATAATTCTTCTTCGTCTTGGGTTTGATAGCTCATCTGTATAAAACTCCTGTAAAGAAATTAATACTGTCTAATCTATATAGGACATATAAAATTATTATGATTAATATTAGGATAACTCCTATTAGAGCTAGTTTTCCAGCGAAATTAATCTTTTGCCACTGAATCTGCTCCTTCATCAACCTTTGCGAATAACCTAATTTGTAAGTACCTGTCTTGTCCTTCCAAACTAAATTATTTTCCTCTTTTGGCATGGTTTATTGTTGGAAAAATTGTTTTATAAAGTTTATTGTAGTGAAAAATATAATGGAATTAAGAGATTTTTGTTATAGTAAAGGAGGATGTAGTTAATGGAGAGTAGTTTACCCTTACTTCCATGATTGGATTCTTTATCTCTAAATATGGTTCTAATTCTGATATTTTTTTGCCATTTCTTTCAGCTAAGTTTACTATAAAGTTGTTTAATTCTTCATTAGAGTCAAATTCTATATTTGTTGGGAGAGTTTCGCTTTCAAATACCACTTTTATATCGTCATATGAATTGCAGATGATTTTTCTAACCCTATTATCCCTTATTAATGGGTCTAATTTTCCATAACCTTTAAGGTTTTTTTCCAGATAGTATTTTATTTTTCTAGCATAATCTGGAGAATATTTTATCTTTAATCTCTTGGCTATCTTTTGTATTTCACTTGGGATAAAATTTTGGTCTTGGATTATATTTGGATTTTTTTTAATTGTCTCCTGTATTACTGGCTTTAACTCATTATAAATCTGCCAATCCATAGATTCCATTCTTGGCTCTACTACATCATAAATTAAAGTGTTATTTTCCTTTTTTAATTGAATAATATTATTTTTTTCTATTTCTGGAAGTTTCATTTTTGGCGGCAAAGAAATTGGTTTAGGAGAAGGGAGTGGAGGAGGGGGTAATATTTTAGGGGGGAGTGGTTTTGTTTCTTGTTTAATTTCAATTGGTTTAGAGGATTCTAATGGCCTATATTCTTCTATGGTTCTAGAAAATTTTGGTCTTAATGGTTTTTTATGAGCAATCATGAATAATGATTTTGTAAAATTTCTTAAAAATCTAATATTTTTTTCTATTTCCGGATTCTTTGGCTTATCTAATACAGCAACTAATCTATCTAATTCTTCCATGACTTTATCTCTTGTTGGGTCTGGATAAAGGAATTTAGTAGTCATTATCAGAATTCTTCAGGTCCTAGAGGTCTTTGAGACAGAGGTTCTGAGGAAGAAGATTTAATGTATTTTTGAATTAAGATTAAACCCCTCATAATTGTCTTATTTTGCTCAACTAACTCTGAAATTCTGTTTAGTAAAGGTCTAAGCTTTTCTTCTTCTGTTTCTGCAACCATATGCTGTCCTGCTTCTTTGAATAATGATACCATTGAGGATATATCCTCTGATGTTTTTATCTGGGCCCTCATTAATTCTGAGTTTGATTTTATTAAATCAGCCATTTTATCCTGTAAGGTTACATTACTCTTTATTAATTCTCTAACTAAAGAAGTGTGTGAATCTGAACTAGAAGAAGATTTCTTTTGAGCAGTATTTGTTTTATTAATTGGCTTTGTAGTAACCATCATATCACCTTTTACTTTAGTAAAATTAAGAAGTATAAATATTTTTGGTTTTGGGTTTTACCCCTACATTTCTTTTTTTAATTTGTATGGGGAGATATTGTTGTTATTCTTGAGTAGTATAAAATAGAAAGATTTATAAAGGGAATTTGTAGATGGTATCTTAGTTAAAGAGGTTCTGATAGGAAAAGAAAATGAGTTTAAGAAAGAAATTAAGAATGGCGGGATTATTGACCTATTTAGGAGCTGCTACTTTAAGCTGTGAAGAGTACTTTAAAGATATTGAAGGAATGAAAGTTGGATACAATCAATATTTTGGTACTATGATTATAACTAAGGGGGACACAACTTTTTCATTTTGTGTAGATTGGCCATTAACAGATGATAATCTCGAATTCGATTCTGATCAACCTTTAGTAGATCAACCATTAATTTCTGCAACGGTAAAAGTTGGAGATAGAGAAAAAATATATATTAAAAAAGGGATTAATCCCACTACATTATCCGGAAGAATAAATGAGGCTGCCTTTGATAGATTTGAACCTTGGTATAATCATTTAAGAGGTTCTTTAAGGGATTCTTTAAGAGCGGATTATTTAAGGGAAACTTTGGGAGTTGAACTTCACAATGAGAGATGATAGATTTGAGGAACTATTGAGAGTATGTCCTCTTCCAGGAGGATGTTTTATTTTTGAAGGTGGCACTGATTGGATTAGAGGAACTTATGTTTATTCTGATAATAGTATTAGTCCTAGTGAAACGATTTACACTAGAAAAGTATATGAAAGGAGTTTGAGAGAAAAATGATAGTTAAAGAAAGTTTTTTACAAAAATTAAGACAGGCATTTAATTTAAATATTTATGAAGTTAAAATCTGGACTGCTTTATTATCTAGAGGAATAAGCACTGCTGGAGAATTATCTGACATTTCAGAAGTTCCAAGATCAAGAAGCTATGATGTTTTAGAAACTTTAGAGAAGAAAGGGTTTGTTATTATGAAATTAGGCAAGCCTATAAAATATATTGCAGTTAAACCTGAAGATATTGTTTCAAGAATTAAGAAAGATGTTCAAGTTAAATTAGACAAGAAATTGAAAACTTTAGAAAACATCAGAGGGACTAATTTCTTTAGCGAATTAGAAAAATTACATAAAACCGGAGTAAAATTAGTAGAACCTAGTGAATTTACAGGCAGCTTGAAAAGCAGAGAAAACATCTACCATAAAATCCACGCAATGCTAGAAAATGCAAAAGAGAGCGTTACTTTAGTTACTAGTGCTGAGGGTTTGGCTAGGAAACATAATTTATTAAAAAGAAACTTAAAAAGATTAAAAGAGAAAGGTGTTAAACTAAGAATAGTTGCTCCTATTACAAAAGATAACTTAGATATTGTTAAAGAATTATCTAAATTTGGGGAAGTTAGAAACACTCAGAGAATTAATGCAAGATTTGTTATTACAGATGATAAGGAAATAATGTTTATGGTTTTAGATGACAAAGATGTTCATGCAAACTATGATGTAGGTATCTGGATGAATACTCCTTTCTTTTCAAAAGCTTTAATAGATATGTTTAATGTTGTCTGGAACAATTTAGAAGATGGAAAGAGAGTTATTGCTAAATTAAAATAAAATGGCAGAAAAAGAAAGAGTTTGGTATGATTTGAGACCTCATAAATTTAGATTTGATAGTCCTGAGGGTATTGACGACAGTGAAGACTTGTTATTAGGCGGGTTAGAAGATAAAGTTAAAGTTTTGAGAAGATTGCCTCCAGGGGAATATGTTGTTGTAGCTCAAATATATTATGGGGAGGATCAAGATTTGAAACGGTTAGATACTAGTGCCTTTCAAAATGGAATTGAACTTTTAAGGGGGGCTGGACTCGATATTGGGAAAGGAGATGCGGAATACGGTTATAGGATGCCTATCCCTGAGAAAGATGCCAATACTAGGGAATTAATTGTTTTTAGAAGGAAATAATTTAATTCTTTTTTAAATTTAATAAGATAATTACTACAAAAGCTGTTAGTGACATTAAAGGTATTGTTATGTATCCGAATTCTAAAATATAAATTGTGTTGCAAGGAACTAAAGAAGTTATGTCGCAGAAACTTGAGAGATTAAACATTTGAATTGTATAATGGTACGATGCTATTAATGCACCGATAACAGCTAATGGCAAAGCATAAATTCTTACTTTAGAGTCTTTTTTAATTAAAGCTATTAAGAACATTACTGATAAAGGATAAATGAAAACTCTTTGATACCAGCATAAATTGCAAGGTTCAAGCAAAATTATCTCAGAGTAGATTAAACTTATAATTGTTGCAGAAGCAGCCATTAAGAAAGATAATAAATTAGAGTTGTCTAAAAAATATCTTTTTGAGCTTACTAGTATTTTTTTCTTAGAAAGTTTTTCAATAATAAAGATTAAGATAAATATTACTATTAAAATATGCAATAATAATGTTCCTAATCCTAAAAAGGCTGGCAAAAAATCTAAGTTCATTGTAATCCACAATTAGTTTTCTGGCTTAATTGTTCAAAGCTCAATACTCCTTGCTGTGAAGAACCGTCTGCAAATGTCCAGGTAGGATATGCGGTTATTTTAGCCTGCTGACAAACAGCATTTTGTGGTCCGCCTAATGGTCCACATTCAATATAATTAACTTTATTTATTGAATTGCCAAACATAGCTTTTTGAGTAGTACAATGAGTACATTGGAAAGATCCATAAAATTTAGCTCCCGCTTCAGTTAAGCAAGAAGCAAAAATATCATATTTTCCCGGTTCAGATTGTTTATTAAATGAATAAGCAAATAATAAGACAACTACTAAAGCGATTCCAATTGAAATCTTAAATGAGTTTTTCATCAAAGAAATTGATTTTCCCAGAGTATTTAAAATTATTCATTAAAATGGTAATTTTTTTTGGGAGCTGTAGTGTGACCTTTTTTTACTAGTCTGGTGATATAACCGGTTACTATATTTCTTAATTTTTTAGATGGGGTTACCATTACAGTTTTAACTATAGGCTTGTTCTGCTGAAAATCTTTAGTAAATTTTTTCCCATACCTTTCCATTAATTCATAAGTAGTTCTTTTAGCTGATTGAGTTTTAACTCTGCCCATTTTGCATCTCCACTATTTGAAATCTTTTGTCTTTTTTTACTTTTATTAAAGTATATTTAGTAATATTATTTTCAGAAGCCCATTCATTTGCTCTTTCTTCTGATGTAAATGTTCTCGGCCTTAGTTTCTTCCCTAATTTATGAAAATACCTATAATGTTTTAAATGAGTGCTTAATTTGAAAGCTCTTTTGGCCTGTGTGTGTATTTTTTTCATTGTCTCTTAGAAGGGTGATTATCTAAGTTTAAAGAATTGTTTCCCTTAGCTCCTTCAATTTGGATTTAATAAATAAGGGATTTATAAACTTTTCTAGAGCTTTGTTTCAAAATCTTTAGCTATTTCCTCTATTTCTTTTAAGGTTGTTAAAACATCTTTTCTTAATTTTTTAATTAGATAACTTACTTTTTTTTCTCTTAATTTATATTTATTTTCTTCATTTATTACTAAGCCTGAGTCCATTAATTTGTTTAAATGAAAAACTACAGTCCCTCTTGATAATCTTGAATTTAAAGCGATATCATCACTTCTTAACGGTTTTTTCTCTTTTAATAATTCTACGAAAATCCTATAACAAGACCTTTCTTTGTCTCTTTCATTAAATAATCCAAGGGAATCTGAGATCCATTGCAATTCTTCATCTCTATCTAAAGTAGGTTTCTCTTTTCTAATGATTATTATCCTTCTAAACATAATCTTATAATATTACCGAAACATTTAAATATCTTCTGTTTATTTAAAATCAACGGGGTTAAAAAATGTCAGAAGAAGAAAAACAAGTAAATGAGGCTGTAGAAGCCTTAAAAAAGGAAAATGAAGAATATTTAGATTCATTAAAAAGACTAAAAGCTGAGTTTGAAAATTACCAAAAAAGAGTTGAGAAGGAATCAACAGAAAGGGCTAAGTTTGGGTCTGAAGACTTGATATTAAAGCTATTAAAATTAAAGGATAGTTTTGAGAGAGCTTTAAGCCATGCTAAAGATGATGAATTTGGAAAGGGGGTAAAAATGATACTAAATGAGCTTGAAAGAGTGTTAGCAGAAGAAGGAGTAAAGGCTATAGAAGTTATTGATAAAGAGTTTGATGTTCTAAAGCATGAAGCTATTGGAGTTGTAAAGGGTGAGAAAGATAAGGTAGTAGAAGAGGTTGAGAAAGGATACCAATTATTTGAGAAAATTATTAGACCTGCTAAAGTAAAAGTAGGTCAGGAGGAATAAAAATGGGAAAAATCGTAGGCGTGGACTTAGGCACAACCTTTAGTGCTGTTGCTGTAATGGAAGGTGGAAAACAAAAGATAATACAAAATTCAGAAGGACGAAATATAACACCTAGTGTTGTTAGCATTAAAAACGGGGAGATTATTGTTGGAGAAATAGCTAAAAGAAATGCTGTTGTAAATCCTAGAAATACTATTAGAAGCATTAAAAGGTTAATGGGAACTAAAGAGAAAATTAAAATTGAAGGTAAAGATTATTCTCCTGAAGAAATTTCAGCTATGATTTTGCAAAAACTAAAGAAAGACGCAGAAGCTTATTTAGGACAGGAAATAAAAGATGCTGTTATAACTGTTCCCGCTTATTTTAATGACGCACAAAGACAAGCCACTAAGGATGCTGGAAAGATAGCTGGTTTTGATGTTAAAAGGATTGTTAATGAACCAACTGCTGCAAGCTTAGCTTATGGTCTGGATAAAAAAGGAGAAGATAAAGTTTTAGTCTTTGATTTTGGCGGCGGTACTTTTGATGTATCCATATTAGAACTAGGAGATGGTGTGTTTGAAGTTAAATCCACTAATGGAGATAATCACTTAGGTGGAGACGACATAGATGACTTGGTTATTGATTATTTAGCTAAAGAATTTAAAAATCAAAATGGAATAGATTTAAGAGAAGATTTGAGCGCTATGCAGAGATTAAGAGAATCTGCTGAGAAAGCTAAGATTGAATTAAGCGGGATGCAGCAAACTCAAATAAATATTCCATTTATAACTTCTAATGCAAATGGACCTAAACATTTAGACGTAACTTTAACAAGAGCTAAATTAGAAAGTTTGTGTTCTGATATTTGGAAGAGACTGGAAGGACCGACCAAACAAGCTTTGAAAGATGCTAAATTAGAAGCTAAAGATTTAGGAAAAGTAATCTTAGTTGGAGGAAGCACTAGAATTCCAAGAGTTCAATCCTTAGTTAAACAAATAACTGGAAAAGAACCAGATAAGAGTGTTCATCCAGATGAAGCTGTTGCATTAGGTGCTGCTATTCAAGCGGGAATTTTAGGCGGAGATGTTAAAGATGTTCTATTGTTAGATGTAACGCCTTTGACTTTAGGTATTGAAACTTTAGGCGGAATAAGAACTCCGTTAATTGAGAGAAATACTACAATTCCAACTAAGAAAAGTCAGATATTTTCAACAGCTGCAGATAATCAACCTGGAGTGGAAATTAATGTTTTACAAGGGGAGAGAGAAATGGCTGTCGATAATAAAAGCTTAGGAAGATTTATGCTGGATGGAATTCCATCTGCTCCTAGAGGAATCCCGCAAATTGAAGTTACGTTTGATATAGATGCAAATGGGATTGTAAATGTGCACGCTAAAGATTTGGGAACTGGAAAATCTCAGAAGATAACTGTAACTGGCGGAAGCGGTATGAACAAAGAAGATATTGAGAAAGCTGTTAGAGAAGCTGAGGCAAATTCTGAATCTGATAAAAAGAAAAAAGAAAGCATTGAAATTAAAAATAATGCTGAAGGTGTTGTATTCCAAACTGAGAAAATGCTAGAGGAATATGGTGACAAAGTTGACAAAGAAGTTAAAGAAAAATTAGAAAAAGAGATAAATGAGCTAAAAGAAACTTTGAAAACTGATGACACTAATAAGATTAAGAAAAAATTAGAAGAAGTTCAGAAAGCCGCTCAGGAAATTGGAATAAAAATGTACCAAGAAGCAGCTAAACAGGCACAACAACAAAAAAGCAATGAAAAGGATAATGTTGTTGAAGGCGAGGTTGTGAAAGACGAGGAAAAAGAAGAATCTAAATAAAGATTCTCTTTTTTATTTTTAAAATATGACAGAATTAAAATATCAAGCTTTAGTAAACACAATAGATCCAGCTTTGAGGTTTGAACACCACTATGCAGGATATGATGTTTATAGAGTGACTCAAGGAAAAACTCCAAGAATATTAAAATTTACCAGAAAATCCCCCAACTATAAATGTGTTGGGGAGGTCGTTAGGATGGAAGCATTAGCCTTAGAAAGAGCTTTATCCGTAGAAACTGTTGTTGATTTTGTTGACTTTTATGAAAAAGGAGGATATGTCGCATTGTTAAGAGACTTTTTTGATGGTGAATTGGTGAGAATTACTTGTATGGGAGAAATAGGAGAGCAAGTTAGAGAAACTGTTCTTGGGTTGCACGGTGTGGGAGTAGCTAATATTGATATACAAAATTTTTTTAGATCTCGAGATGGAAAAACTGTAAAATTAATAGAGTTGGGGCATGCTGTACTTGAAGGAAACCCAACTTATGGAGAATATAGAAGTATTGATTTATCAAGATTGAGGAACTATGACTAAAAAAGACTATTATGAAATTTTAGGTGTTAGCAAAGATTCTTCTAAAGACGAAATCAAAAAAATGTATAAAAAATTAGCATTACAACACCATCCCGACAGAGGTGGAGATGCTGAAAAATTTAAGGAAATTTCTGAGGCTTATGCTGTTTTATCTGATGACAATAAAAGGAAACAATATGATCAATTTGGACATCAGGGATTTGACCAAAGATTTAGCCAGGAAGATATTTTTAGAAATGCTAATTTTGAAGATATTTTTTCTGAAATATTTGGCAGTGGGGGAGATAATTTCTTTGATATGTTCTTTGGCGGAGGCAGGGGAAGAAGGAGAGAGCAAAGAGGCTCTGACCTGCATTATGAAATAGAGATTGAATTTGAAGAGGCTGCTTTTGGAACTGAAAAAGAAATAAATTATCCGAGAACTGAAGCTTGTGAGAAATGTAAAGGCAGTGGAAGCAAAGATGGAAAATTTGAAAAATGTGATGATTGCAATGGCACAGGGCAAATGAGAAAAATTCAGCAAAGTCTGTTTGGAACTATTCAACAGATTATAACCTGCAGAACTTGTCATGGCTCAGGAAAGAAAATAACTAATGAATGCAAAGAATGCAGCGGAAGCGGTTTAACTTCTAATATTAAAGAATTAAATCTTAAAATTCCAGCTGGTGTAGATGATGGAAATCAAATCAGGGTTTCAGGAGAAGGCGATGTTAACAGAGAAGGTAAACATCCTGGAGACTTATATGTAACTGTTTATGTCAAACCCAGCGAGATATTTAGAAGAGAGAGTAATGATATTCATATTGAGCAAAATATTTCTATTACAAAAGCAATTTTAGGCGGAGAAATTGATGTTCCTACTTTGAAAGGTAAGGAGAAACTAAAAATCCCTAATGGGACTCAAAGCCATACTGTTTTTAGATTGAAAAATTTTGGAATTCCCTTTGTTAATTCTAAAGAAAAAGGAGATCAATATGTTAATGTTATAGTTGAAATACCTAAGAAAATAAATAATAAACAAAAAGATCTTTTAGATAAATTTGAAAAAGAGAGTAAAAAGAAATTTGGATTGTTCTAATTTTTAAATCTTAGTCTAAATAAAGTTTTTAAAGTTCTAAAGATTTCTTTTTTTGAGATTTTTGTTTCTCCAAATTCCCTGTCTTTGAATATTATTGGTGTTTCTCCAATTTTGAAACCTTTTTTTTGGATTAAATAAGATATTTCAACCAAAAAAGAATAACCGTTTGATTTTATTGAGTCTAAGTTAATACTTTCTAAAACTTTTTTCTTATAACATCTGAAGCCTGTTGTGTTGTCATGAGATTTTAATCCTAATATTAATCTTGGTAAGAAATTTCCACCTAAACTTATTATTCTTCTATAGATTGGCCAATTATGTACTCCCCCGCCTGAAATATATCTCGAACCTAAAACTAAATCATAACCTTCATTTATTTTTTTTATAAAATTAGGAATTAAATTTGGGTCATGAGAAAAATCACAGTCCATAGTCATTATTAAATCTGCATTTAAGTCATTTAATGAATATTTCATACCGGAGATGTAAGCTTTGCCTAATCCTTCTTTTTTTACTCTATGGATAATATGAACAATTTTATTTTTCTTCTTTAGTTCATCAACTAATTTTCCAGTTCCATCAGGAGAATTATCATCAACTACAACTATAAAGCTATTTATCTTATTTTTTTGGAAAACAGAAGTTAAAGAAGATATCATCCTTTCTATGTTTTCTCTTTCATTATATGTTGGCAGGATTACAGATAATTTCATTTTCTTAAAATCACTTCATGATAGATTAAAGCTCCTTTTAGAGGCCATCTAATTTCCACTAATTTGAAATTGGAATCTTTAATAATATTTTTAATCCATTTCTTTCCTCTATATAAAGAAACTTCATCTGGGAAATATTGCTTTTTTAATATAACTCCTAAGATTGAAAATAAGAAATTAACAGGACCATAAACAGCAGGCCAGAGTAAAATACAATACGAATCTTTTTTTAATACTCTGCGAAACTCGGCTAAAATTTTTAAAATATCTTTTTTATAAAAATGTTCCATTACTCCTAAATTCCAAATTCCATCAATTGAATTATCTTTAAAGGGCATATCAAAAATACTAGCATGAACTATTGAAGTCATAGGTAAGTTTTTATTATTTTTAACTTTCTCTAAAGCTATTTCAGATAAATCTAAAGCTATTAATTCCCGATTATGTTTTTTTATTTTAATTGAAGTTTCTGAAGAACCTGAACCGCAATCTACAAATTTTCCTGTTTTTGGGAAATATCTCTCTAAGATAGAAGATAATTCTGATGCTATAATGCGAGTTCTTACAAAAGTGAATATTGAAGATTTGCCCTCTCGTTTCCAGTAAGTGTCCCAATCTTTTGACATAGTAAAATTATTATAAAAAAAGAGTTATAAAAGTATGTTTTATGATTCAAACATAGACCCACTTTTAAATAAAGGGTTTAAGTTAAATTTAACGAAAGATATTCCGCCTTGGATGATTTTTGCCCTTTGTTTTTTGTTTTTCATTTTCTTTATGTAATTCCAAATGATTCTAGGGCGTAAATAGAAAACACGCCAAGATTTTCTGTAATACTTCTCTAGCTCTTTTCTGGTGATTCCAAATGGGACAAAGTTGTCAGCACCGAACATTGAAACTTTTCTCCAATCAGGGTCAAATTTACCATACTTATGAGCCTCTTTATAGCCTGTAGCTCCAGGGAACGGTGTATAAATGGTCATGTGAAAATCGTCTATTGGCGCTTTTTTAATAAACTTCAAAGTGTTTTCAATTGATTCCTTGGTTTCTCCGAAGGCACCTATCATAAATAATCCTTTAACTGAGATTCCTAATTTGTTTGCTAGTTTAACTGCATCCATATTTTGTTTTACTGTAACATCTTTATCAATTAAATCTAATATTCTTTGATCTCCAGACTCTAGACCATAGTTAATCTGCCAACAGCCAGATTTTTTTAACCATCTTAAACCTTCTTCAGTTACTTGGTCAACTCTACCCATCACTGAATAAGTTAGATCTATTTTTTGTTCTATAAGTTTTTTAGAGATTTCTATCATCCTTTGTCTTAAAGCAACATAATTATCATCCTGGAAGAAAATTTCTTTGATGCCATATTCTTTTTGTAAATGTTTAATCATTCTTATAACATAATCAGCTGAATAACCTCTGATTCTTTGGCCAAATACAGACTGATCACAGTAATTACACCTACCCGGACAACCTCTAGAAGTAATTAGCAAAGTTGCAGGTGTTCTATTTAGTGTATCTGCTGCTGGTTGATAGTAGGTTAGTAAATCAGGAAGTAAATCCCACGCAGGGAAAGGTAGTTTATCTAAATCTTTGATTAAAGGTCTCGGTGCCGTTCTAATTATCTTACCTTCTTTTCTGATTAACAACCCAGCAACATCATCTAAAGATTTATTATTATCTAAGCGGTCTAGTAATTCTACAAAGGTATCCTCTGCTTCTCCGATAACTCCAACATCAAATTCTGGAAATACTTCCATTGTTTTTTCTGGAGCCGCAGTTACATGTGGACCACCAACTATAATCTTCATTTCTGGATGGGTTTTCTTTAATGTTTGAATTATTTCCTGAGCGTTATAGATTGAAATTGTGATAGAAGTAACTGCTAAATAATCTGGAGATTCTTTTAAAATTTTTTGGATAGCTTGTTCTCCATTCATATTCAATGCTAAAGTATCTAGAATTTTGACATTGTAGCCTTTATCTCTTATTACTGCTGCCAGTAAGGCAATACCTAATGGTGGGAATTGTGAACCTCCACCTTCTAAATCTTTGTACATTTCCCTCATTGTTAATGGAGGGTTTAAGATTAGAACTTTTTTTGACATTAATCTTAGAGGGAAGGGTTAATTTAAATAATTTGCTATTGTTAAGTTTAATTTCCTACTTTTGAATAAAACTAAAGTTTTTTATACTGTTAATTTAGAACCTAAGAAAAGATGATTGAAATATGCACAATCGGCGGTTATAGCGAAGTTGGAAAAAATATGACTGCTGTAAAGGTAGATGAAGAAGTAGTTATTTTTGATATGGGTGTATTTTTACCCAAAATAATTAATTTTGAAGAAGAGGGAGGAGATAGAAGGGACTTAACTACTGACGGTTTAATTAAATTGGGGGCTATTCCCGATGATACTGTTATAAAACACTGGAAAGGCAAAGTAAAGGCTATTGTTTTTACTCACTGCCATCTAGACCATGTTGCTGCCGCTCCTTACTTAGGCAATAATTATCCTAAAGCACCTATGATAGGAACTCCTTTTACTATTGAAGTTTTAAAAAGAATGGTAAGAGATGATGGAATAGATTTAAAAAATAAGTTTAAGGTTCTGAATGTGAATTCTAAAATTAAAATTACTAAAAATTTAGAAGTTGAGTTCATCAATATGACTCATTCCACTCCTCAAACTGTAATGATTGCTTTGCACAGCAAATATGGAACTGTGATATATGCTAATGATTTTAAATTTGATAATAATCCTGTTGTTGGGAAGAAACCTAATTTAGAAAGATTGAAAGAACTTGGAAAAGAAAATGTTGTTGCTTTAATTGTGGATTCTTTATACAGCCAAAGAGATGGGAAGACACCTAGTGAGAAAGTTGCTAGAGAGATGCTAAAAGATGTTATGCTAGGAACTGAGAGCAGTGAGAATTTAATAATCGCAACTACTTTTGCTTCTCATATTGCAAGACTGAAAAGCATGATTGATTTTGGAAAAGTTTTAAACAGAAAAATTGTATTTTTTGGCAGAAGCTTGGAAAAATATATTGATTCCGCTGAGAAAGCCGGATTAGTTAAATTTTCCAACCAAGTAGAGATAATTCCTCAAAAGAATGATATTATAAAAAAATTAAGAGAAATTGAAAAGCAGGGAAGAGCTAAATATATGATTGTCTGCACAGGAAACCAGGGAGAATCAGAAAGTGTTTTGAAGAAAATGGCAGATTCAAGAATTCCTTTCCATTTTTTACCGTTTGACCATGTAATCTTTTCCTGCAGAACAATTCCTGAACCCGTTAATATCAAGAACAGGGAAAGACTAGAAGAGGAATTAAAAAAGAAAAAAGTAAGGATATTTACAGATATTCATTCAAGCGGACATTGTTTTAGGGAGGATTTAAGAGATTTAATCCATATGGTAAAACCTAAAAATATCTTTCCTGCTCATGTTCCGCCAGATGGACAGAAATATTTGGTTGAATTAGCTGAAGAATTAGGATATAAGAAAAATAAGAATGTGTTTGTTTCTGAGAACGGTGTATTTAGGAAAATTTAAATAGTATAAGAAAATATTATTTATTTAATGAAAGTTTATTATGATAAGTTAAAATTTTTACTTACTGATGCTAATGGTTTCTTTAAATCAGTTCAAAAAGAAAAAGATTATTGGAATATTTTAAAGTTTTATGTTTTATTGGTTGCTTTGGTTCAAATTGTTTCATTTCTAATATATATTCCTTCCTATCTAAAACAAAGCAATTTATTGGGGATAATGGGTTTTGGATTTATAATTAATATTGCCGCATCTTTAATTTTTCCTTTTATATTTTCAGCAGTATTTTATCTAGGAGTTTTATTATTTAAAGGAGAAGAAGGCTACTTTAACATGTTTAAAGTTTCTACATACAGCATGGCTGTTCTAAGTGCTTACGGCTTTGTTAGCAGCATTATTATTGGTGTTATCAGCTGGTTTATTCCTCCTGATTTTAGTTCTATTTTACAGGGGGGAAATTCTTTAGTTTATAGTCTGCCTGTTACAATTATAAGCGGAGTTATCGGCTTTGTTGGAGTAATCCATTTTGTTTATACTTTAGTTAATGGCATGGTATTTTACCAGAGATTGAGCCCAGGAAAAGCTTTGGCTTCTATAATTGTAATCCCTATAATTTTAACGTTTATAATTGGCTTAATTTTTGGCTCGGGTATTGCTCTTATTTTAAATGGTTTAGGATATTAGAAAGGTTTTTAAGTTTTATAGTTCTATATTTTTAGATGGGGTGGTTATACTCCGAGACTTTCTTGGAGATATTTGGAGGAATAAAAAATGAAAGTTTTGGAAGAAAGAGCGTTAGATGTTTTGAGAGATAGTTTAATTCAGGGTCCTGAAGAAGGAAAAAAAGGTAGTCAATATCCTGTTTTACAGGCTTATTTAGGATCGGATGGTAATATTGATAATAATACTGTAAGAAAACTTAGAGAAGAATTTGTTAGAATTTCTGAAACTGTTGGAGACTTAGAATTAGGATTAATTGAAGATGGAACTTTTGTACCTGTTGAACGTATTGGTGGAAGATTTTATTCTGCAAATAGCGATGCTGGATTTTTTTTGACAGGAGTTGGAATACCTAAGGATTTTCCTGCTAAGGATAAAATAAAAGAATTGGTTAGGTATTCTATACAATTGTGTGATGAAGCAATAAGGCGTGAATGTGGATTTGGTGAATATTCAAAACCATCATCTTAAATTTTTTTTAATTTTATTAATTCAGAAAGATTTAATTCTAAAGCTGAAACTGGCATTTCCAAATTCCAATTTGTTAGAACTTCCGGCGATAATTCTCCTAAGAAACCTACTTTTTCTTTGTTAATTACTATATCTCCTACCCTTCCTTCTATGAAAGATGAATGATAAGATTCTTCTATTTCGTATTCTAAATTTAAAGAAGATAATAATGAATCTAGGATTTGTCTTATATGAGTAAAGTTTCCTTCGCATTTAACTACCGCCAAAGATTGAGATTCTTCTACCCCTGTTTCTGTTTTTTCAGAAGATTCAAAGATTGTACTTATTTCAAATAAATCTTGGGGGTATTCATATCTTTTATTTTCTTTTAAAATTTGTAACAAAGAAGGAATCATCCAGCTTCTTAATGTATCATAATCCGAGTTAACAGGAGATTCTACTTCTATTGATTCCGTTTTAGAATTCATTTTCTGATTTAAATTAATTTTATTGCTTAAACTGTAGGTGTAGCACTCTAATAATTTTAAACCGATTAGAATTTCTGAGATTTTTCTCTTGAATTTGCTTATTTCAGACTCTGAAGCCACTGTTGAAACATTTGGTATTTCTTCTTTGAAGTTTTCATAGCCATAGGCGATTGCCACATCTTCTATTAAATCAACTTCATGTAGGATATCTGCCCTGTAAGATGGAATTTCTACAATTCCTTTAGAATAATTATAACCCATTCTTTCCAATAAAGACTTAATTTCAGATTCTTTTAAGTTTAAACCTAATAATTTATTTGTGTTTTCAGTATTTAATTTAATTTTTTCTGTAGCTAAATCTGGAGTTTTAATTTTATTTTTATATTTTAGAGTAACTTCATAAATTTCTCCCCCCATATCTGCTAAAGAAGTAACAACTATGTTTAAACATTTTTTAAGAACCCCCAAATCAAATCCTGAGCATTCTATGAAAACATCTTTTGTTTCTTCTGTAATCTTCCCTGTAGTGTGAGAATTAATAATCGGTGGCATAGATAAGATTTCATTATTTGAATCTATGAAAATTGGATAGAGTTTTTCATTTTCTAATAAATGAGCATAATCCCTTCCTGTATTTGTTTCAGTTAAAATCTGCTTCCCATTTAATATTGTATTATATTCTAAAGGTATGAATTTTATTTTCTCGGGAGGCAATGCTTTGTAAGTTATTGGGAATTTTATCTTTTCCATTGGATAAATGCCAATAGCTATTTTCTTCCTGTTTCTTCCATAACTTGTATGAAGCTTTTCCTGCAACTGGATAATGGATTTTATTTTTTGATTATCGAATTTTAGATTTTTTACCACTGCACAAGCTGTGAACGGCCTTACTTTATCCACACTTGATTCTACTGCAACTTCATAGTTTGAAGATTTGGATTTATAATTCCTTAGACCTGTTTTAACTCCGATAAAAGAAGAGAAAGCTCTTGCAAATCCCTGTTCTGACAACATATCAGGTCTATCGGGAAAGACTTCTACAGTAATTTCATTTCCTTCTATACCTTCCAAATCAGTTCCTAACATTGAGATTCTGTCTTTTAATTGCTCTATATCTAATTTCTTTCCTACTAGTTTTTCAAATTCTTCTTTGTTTAATGTTATTGTTGGCATTTTATTTCAATTTATTTAATAATGTAAATACTTCCTTGTCAAATTTAGAAAAGGCGAACCATTTTTTGCCTAAGTCTTTTAGTGATGCTCCAAAATGATAAACCTCTTTGTTGTCTAGGATCATAAATCTATCATGGGCTTGTTTAAACTCTTTAATTTTAATTTGTGGATATTGGGAATTATATTTCTCTAAATCTAAAGATAATTGCTTTGATATTTCTTTAGTGAATATTGTAACTTTTACACTCTTTTTTCTTTTAGAAAATAATGTTAAAACAGAATCATCTATGTAATTATCTATTAAAATAATTGATGTATTGGCAGTTCTTATTATATCTGAGAATAATTTATGTGCATCGAATATTTGTCCATCAAAAAATATTCCCTTTTCTGGTTTAATTTCTTTAGATTCTATTAAATTAAAAACCTGTTCAAATTTATTGTCATGCTCCAAAAGTTTTTGTTCGGTTTTATCTAACCTTTGGAATAGTTGAGCATTATTTATTAAGAATCTTCTCATTGCTACAAAGGCCCCCATTATTTGAACACTGACTTTAACAGCTGTTTCACTATTAAGAACTGCTGAAAGCATTGCAACTCCTTGCTCTGTAAAAACATATGGTAGATACTTTCTATGTTTTCCTCTGCCAGTTTTTAAGGTGCCAAATTGGAACCTTAAAGATTTATATTCAAAATCATTTAATTGAAACATAAATTCTTTAGGAAATCTTTCAATATTTCTTTTAACTGCCCTATTAAGCTGTTTTGTTTCAACTCCATAAAGTTCTGCTAAATCATAATCTATTATTACTTGAATTCCTCTAATATTATGAATTCTATTCTTAATCTCATTCTCTTCAATGATGGTCAATTCTTGTTTATTCATTCAAAATCTCCTTATATTCATTTAATTTGATATTCCAAATTGGAATTTCTAGGTGGTCGCATTTTGGGACCGGTTCATTTAAAATAATATTATTTTTCATTTTAACCATGCTTTTATTTCTCTTAATTGTTTAACATCATTTTTCTTTAAGTCTCTTAAATCATTCAATTCATAATAATCCATTAAGATTCTTCCAATGCCCAATCCCCAAGCTAAAACAGGTATAGGTTTTCCTAATAGGGGGGTTGTTACTTCTTGTCTAAATATTCCTGCTCCACCCAATTCTATCCATTTTTTCTTAATTGGATGATATATATCTACCTCTGTCCCAATATTAACGTAAGGAAAGAACGCGGGACGGAAGCGAACCTTCTCAAATCCCATTTTATTGAAAAACTCTCTTAAATAGCCAAGCAAATGTTTAAAGTTTAAATTTGGATCTATTACTATTCCTTCTGTCTGTTCAAATTCAAATGAATGACTCCAATCAACTGTTTCGTTTCTGAAGTTATTTCCTATTGCAAAGAATTTAGCTGGTAAGTCTTCTTTTTTTAGTTTAGATAATGTTAAAGCGGATAAAACTGTTGTGTGTGTTCTCATTACTAGTTTCTTTGCTTTTTCTTCATCCCATTTATACTGCCAGCCTTTGCTGTTTTTATCTCCATGTTCATGCATTTCTTTTATTTTATTTGCAAATTCTTTAGGCAAAGTTCCTTTTTGAGTTAAGAAAATACTGTCCTGCAAATCCCTAGCTGGATGATCCTGAGGAGTAAATAAAGCATCAAAATTCCAGAAAGAAGTGTTAATTATATTCCCTTCCATCTCTTTAAAACCTAAGTCCAGCCAGATTCTTTTAGAATAATCTATTGCCTGATTTACGAAATGTCTTCTTCCTGAGTAGATTTTAGGAACGTTAATTTTAACATCATATCGTCTGAATCTTTTGTTTTTATAAGAACCAGTTCTTAACATATCAGAAGTCAAAGTTTCAATTAAATTTATTTTTAGATTTTCTTTTGATAATTCTTCCCCTAATTGGGATAAATTTATTTCAACATCTTTTGTTAAATCTTCTTTTAGAATTTCTCTTCTTTTTTTGAATTCATGAAAAATATATAGTCGTTCTTCAGATAAAGTTTTAGGATCTAAAGGCAGTGACTTTAAAAATTCTTCGGCTAGTTTTAGAATAGAATCTTCTTCTTTTAATCTAGTTATTTTCTCTCCTAATTGAATTAAGTTTCTTTTTTTTAATAAACCTAAGCAAACATTAATTTCATCTTTTTCTAAATTAGCTTTTTTTTGGATTTCTTCTAAAGTTAAAGGCTTGGTTAATGCTTTTAGAAATTTTCTTTCCGGGAGACCTTGTTTTAAGTATAATTCTCCGTTTTTATCTAAGATTATTAATTCCTTAGTTGTTTTCTTTGTTTCTATTAAATTTTTATTTTGTAGCCATTGCAACGCTCTTAATACTTCCACTTCTTGGAGGTTAGACTCTTTAATTAAAGTTGAGGATTTTTTTATTGTTCTTAGTAATGGCAGGATTTTTCTTTCTAAAGATGTTAAGGATTCTATTAATTTAGAATGTTTAGATTTATGGGTTGATTTTATTTCCTGTAAGAATTCTTCTTTTAATTGCTCTATGTTTTTAGGCAGCTCTTTTCCTAGGTATTTAGATTCTTTTAAGTATTTTTTTCCACTTCTTACTGTATGAAATAAGTAATAGTAATCTTGTCCTTTTATTTTTACTTTTTTTAGATAAGGCATTTTATATCAACAACCATTTCCATAATGGAATGAATTTAATTTCTCCTTCTATTTTTTCTAAATCTTTAGTTATCAAAATCAATTCTTTTGTTTTTGAATGTTGTTTTTTAAACTCATTTAAGGCTTTAATTTCTCTTTTTTCAATGTCGTCGGTAAATGTTATGTTAATTGCAGTCAATGAATTATCTTTGTTTTTTGTGATAAAATCAACTTCGGTTTTATCTTTCCAGTAATAAATATTTTTATTTCTTCTTTTAAGTTCTATGCAAACAATGTTTTCCGCTAATTTTCCTTCATCTTTAGAAAATCTAAAACTTACAGCATTCCTTAAACCATTGTCTATACAATAAATTTTTGAAGGTGTGGTTTTTTGCTCTTTATAAGAATATGAAAAATGGTCTATTACAAAGAAAATAAAAGCTTCTCTGCAATAATTAATATAATCTTTTATTGTGTCATAAGATAAATTTAAAGAGTTTCTTATATTTCTTAAGGAATATAGACTTGTAAAATTTGTCATAAAATATAATGCAATGTCTTTAATTTTTTGAATATTTAATTCATACCTGTCTGCTATATCCTTATATAATATGTCATCAAAGTACTGTTCTAAAATTTTTAGTTTGAAATCTTTATCTTTAGGTAATACTTCTGGGAATCCGCCAAAATGCATATATTCCTCTAAATTTATTAAGATAGATCTTTTTGTTTCTAGAAGCAAGATCCCTTTTTGGAGATTTGATTCTTTAATGTCTAAATTTTTGAATATTATGAATTCCTTGAAACTTAGAGGAAATATTTCAAAAGTTAGGTTTCTTCCTGTTAATAATGTCGAATATTCTTTTTTTAATAGATATGAGCATGAACCGGAAATAATAAATTTGTCGTTTGTTTTTAAATCATATTTTTTTCTTATCCAAGATTCCCACCCTTCTTTTCTATGAATCTCATCAAGAAATATGTATGCTTTATTTTTTTGATTTAATTTTTCCCTATAAATATTATAAATATCTTCTAAATTATCTTTAGTTAATTTTCTATCTTCTAGGTTTACGAATAATATATGTTTTGGGTCTACTCCATCTTTTAGTAAATTACTAATCATTTGGTACATTAAGGTGCTTTTCCCAGACCTTCTTACTCCTGTTATTATTGTAACTTCTTTAATTTTAATAGAATCAATTAATGTTTTATAGTCTGGTCTATCTATTCCTTTAAGTTTTTCTATGTAGGAAACATTTTCCCACCACGAATTCCATTCATTTAATTTTTCTATTTCCATGTTACGTTTAAGTGTAACATATACTATATAAATGTTACGTTTAAGTGTAACATATTTTGTATAAATATTACTTCCAATCTCAAATAGTTAATTACCACAAATATATAAATGTTTTTATTAATTACCACGTATTATTTATCATAATAGTTAATTACCACAAATTGGAGTCTTTTATCTTCTTTTCCCTAAATATTTTCACATTTTTATGTTAAAAATTTTAAATCTTGATAGGCAAAATTTTAATGATTTTATATTATTCATGTTTTTTCAATATTTTGTTGATATTTATTGGATAATAGTTAAAATTTAAAATTAATACTTTTAAAGTTCACAAGAACTACTTCTTCTATTAAATTTCTAAATGCCTTATCATCTCTTTTTTTTGATCTTTTTGTTAGATCCATGTAATAATCTAAAAAACCAAGAGGCAAGTCTAATACTGGAAGCTCATAAAACCTTAAAATATGCAGCATTAACAATCTTGAAGTTCTACTATTTCCATCTATGAAAGGGTGTATCCTCTGAAATTCATTGTGGAAAAAGGATGCAAACTCTATAACATCATCTATTTCGTTCTTATTAGAAGAAAATTTTTCATATTCCTTCAATAATAAATCTAATTTTATACCGATCAAGTTCCAGTTAGAAGTTTTAAAATGTGGATTGAATTTTATTCTGACATTTTGTTTCCTTATTTCTCCAGCACCATGAATATGCGCCATTCCAATTTTATGATATTCTAGTATTAATGGCAGTGTTAATTTTACTTTATTTTTTGCATTTTCTATCATTAAATCAACTGCTTTTTTGTAATTGGTAACTTCTTCTACATGAGAAAGTTTATGTTTTTCAGGAAGAACTTCATCAAAAATCAGTTTTTGAGTCTCTGATAAAGTTAAAGGATTTCCCTCTAAATGCAAACTGGTATAAATAAAATCAACTTCTTTCTTTTTCTCCAAATCCTCCTCTACTGTTCTGTTTATCTCTAAATTCTTTTTGTATTTTCTCAGTTCTTTTTTAATTTCTTTAATGAGTGAATGATGCTTGTGCTTGTGGAATTTTGCCTTTATTTTGAAAAATTTCAATAAATTAATTAAAAAATGATGTTCTAATATTCTACATTTTAACGGCTTTCTTGATAAAATTAGCAATAAACCATACTTCAAGAGAGTGTCAACATAAAACTTAAAGGTTTGCGGATGTATTTTTATATCTTTAATTGTGAAGAATTCTTTCCTTGCCGCTTTTTGAATAAAATTAAGCATTGACTTTTTAAATATTAAATTGTAATTTATGCTGTTAGAAATACAAAAAGAGATTAACTTAAATAAATCCTTTGTCCTTTCATTGTGAACTATTTTTACTAAATTATCCTTTTTAACATAACCTTCCTTTTCCAATTGTTGCACCCTCTTAAAAATAGAATCATATTCGCTTTTTGGTTTATGCAAAGCCCTAACTATATCAATGATTTTAATTTCCCCTTTAATTGCAATTACATAAAAAACATCATATTTCGAGATCATAAATTAATATAAAACATTTTAGTTTATAAATATTTCTATTATTCATCAAAATTCAGTAAATACTTGAGTTTTTATGTAAAATAGACTAAATTTTATTATATTCCTAATTACCACGTATTATTTAATATATTAGTTAATTACCACAATTAAGATTGATTAAGTTATATTTGTTACTTTAAAGTTATTACAGATAGAAAAGTTTAAAAGGTGTGTTTTATACTACTTTATACTATGAAAAAGAAACTTAGTATTACAATTGGAGAAGAAAAAATAAAAGAATTAGAGAAATTTATCCTAAATGGAAGGTTTAGAAATAAGTCTCATATTATTGAATATAGTTTAGATAAGTTCTTGAAAGGAGAAGAAAAATGAGGAAACTTTACTTGAATCCGAGTAGTATTGTTGTTCCTGGAGAATATGAATTGGGAGATTTAAACACCCTTAAATTATATCATAGGATATTTGATAGTGGATATAGCGATATAGTCCCGCCCTCTATAGTTGTTGGTGTAGACAGAGTTAAAAGGCATGATAGGTTTAAAGAAGAGTTAGAATCTAAATTAAGATTTATAGAAAAAGGTCGCTGGTTAGACGAATTAAAGAGACATAAAATAAATCAAATAATGATTCAAGATGGAAGATTAATGGAGAAATTTGAAGAAGTAGCACGGGATGCTCATTTTTATTTAATAGATGGTAACCATAGGTCTGTAGCTGCTACATTAACAAATCAAAAAGTTCCAGCATTGCAGTTGGAAAGAGATGAAGATTTAGTTAGAGTGAAGGAAATGGTTGAGAGAGGAGAATTATTTGAATTTAACCAAGACGGAAATACTGTGGATGGACTAATACATGATTTTGAAGAACATTGTTTGAATCTTTCCAATATAGATTATGTTACTACAGTAGAAGAAAGAGTAAGACGACTTGTAAAAGAGGGTTTGTTGCCAAGATATATAACTAATAAATATAAAGGTAATTAGAACTTAATTTTATCAATAAAGAATACTTTTTTGGATTTCTAACAAAATGTTTAAATACATCAATTCTTCTGTTTAGATTACAATGAAGAACAATAAACAAATCTTAAATATCAAGAAAAAAATAATCCCAGTCTTAAGAAAATATAAAATAAAAAAAGCAGGAATTTTTGGGAGTTATGCTAGAGGGGACAGTAAAAAAAAATCCGATGTCGATATTTTAGTACAGCCTCCAAAAGGAATGGGGCTTGAATTTATAGGAATGGGGCTTGAATTAGAAGAGAAATTAAAAAAAAGAGTCGATTTGGTTACATATAAAGGAATGAGCCCATATTTAAAAAAATATATTTTAAAGGATGAAATAAGAATACTATGACAAATCATGAAGATCTTCCATATATTCAACATATTAGAGATGCTATAAGATATATAGAGAATTTTATAAAAGGTTTGACCAAGGATAAATTTTTTAAAGATAAATTAAGACAAAGTGCTGTTGTAAGACAACTTGAAATTATTGGAGAAGCAACAAAAAATGTTTCTACAAAATTCAGAGATAAATATCTGGAAGTAGAATGGAGAAAAATGGCGGGAACAAGAGATAGAGTTTCACATGCGTATTTTGATGTTAATTTAGAGATTGTTTGGAGTATAATTGAAGATGATTTACCTAAACTGAAGAAACAAATAAAGAAGATTCTAGAAAAGGAATTAAAAAATAATTAAAATTCAACTTTATCAATAAAAAATACTTTATTCGGATTTTCTATTTTTTCTGAAATTTCTAAAATATATTTTATCTTTTGCTTAGGCAAATAAAATTGAAACGGATAAAGAATTTTATGATCTAAGATCTTATAAGATTCATCTAAAAATATTGCGGTAATCGGATAAAAAACAAATAGCATATGCATTAATGGTCTTGTCTTAACAGGAAAGATGAATAGTAAGTTTTTTTTCTTGGAAAACATCAAGCCTCTTTCCATCCTTAACAAAGTAGTACACTGTTCAACTTCATATTCCTTATTATTTATTTTTATCTTCATAGTAAACTATTGAGGCTGCACTAACAAAGTTCTTTCCATCTTGGATTAAATCATGGCTTAATATATCCCCGTTTCTGATGTTTTTTAATCTTAAAACTTCTAATAAAACCAATATTGGAGAAATAGAGTTAAAATCATATTTATTTGTAATAGATAATAAGTCAATGAAATTAACATTTAAAACAGCTTCTAGTATTTTATTATTTAAATTTTCTAATTCTGTTTTTA